>CAZFPG010000047.1:0-13491 GCA_964521055.1 uncultured Marinobacter sp. | reverse complement strand
CCGGGCAACTGCTCCTGCAGGCTTAGCACAACAGGGATGACATGGGTAACGTCGCCAATGGCGGACAGGCGTAGTATGCAGATGGAGTTGATCAAGTTACGGTCCGTTTCCAATCTTTAACTGCCGGATGTGGAGCCTGGCGGGGCTCGTTGGTAAACTGTGCGCCATTCTAGCCTACTGGGCTTTTAACGTCTTTACCCGGGAACCCATGGTTTGCCGGGCCGAGGGTACCGATCTTTTGACAGTGGCAGCGGGTAAACCTACAGGTTCCGGAAAGTCAGTACTACTGGTAGCGCCGGAGTATGAGGGTGTTACTGCGTCCTGGTTTTCTCCTGAGTTCTGGGGCGACCGGGCGAGGCCCGTGACCTCGGGTGGGCGGGGTGGCGCCTGGTTTGTTGAGGCGGAATCCTCTGCCATGGTGCTTCGTCATTACAAGCGGGGCGGCCTGATGTCGCGGCTGGCAGAAAAAACCTACCTGTTCACCGGGTTCGACCAGGCCAGGTCGCTTGCTGAATTCCGCCTGCTCTGCCGGCTCCGCTCGCTGGGTCTTCCGGTGCCGGAAGCTGTTGCTGCCATCGCCTGGAAGTACCGCCTGTTCTGGTATCGGGCCGCTATACTGGTAAAGCGGATACCGGGGGCAGTTACGTTTTCAGATAGCGCCCGATTGGGAGAGGAGCTGCTTTGGACGCATCTGGGGCAGGTGATCCGCCGTTTCCATGACAGCGGGCTTGATCACGTTGACCTGAATTGTGACAACATACTCGTGGCGGGGGATCAGATTTATCTGATCGATTTCGACCGCTGCAGACTGGTAGCCGGGAGCGACAATAATACAGAGGCAGCATGGAAGCAGCGTAACCTGGAACGACTTCATCGATCTGTCAGGAAGCGGTGCGCGGGGCTATCCAAAACCGATCGTGATAACCTCTGGCAACACCTGCTGCAGGCCTACCGTCGCCACTAGAATCCCTAACCAGGCCTGACCCACGTTAATGACCACTGTCGAACTTGAAGAAGAGCTCCACTCCAATACCCGCAGGACCCGGATCACCTACCGGGGGTTGGTGGATGGGCAACCGGCGGCGATCAAGTGTTATCGCAAGCCGCTGTTCGGGCTGATCCACTGGATACGGGCGTTGCGTCGTGGAAAGAAAATCCGTCAGGCTGGCGGGCCAGTGCCACCCATTGTGTTTGCGGGTTGGATAGCGTCTGAAAGATGTTTCGGTTACGGAACCGCATTTCTGGAGGGGTATCGTTCCCTTAGAACGGTGCTCATGAACGAATCCTCCCGCTCAAGGCAGATTGCTATCATTCGACTGCTGGGGCAGACCATGGCCGATGCCCACAAACGAGGCATTGAGCAGCCAGACGGAAACCTGACCAATTTTCTGATGGGAGCGGACGACAGGCTCGCCATGGTTGACGAGGATGATGTTCGCGTTCATCCGGGCATGCTTCCATTAAAGGTTGCCGTTTCCAACCTCGCTAACGTAGCGGCCCGGTTGCCGGATGAGGAAATGGTTGAAGCGCTGTTGGCTGCCTACCTGGAAGCGGCCTTCGTTGAAAGTGGCTCGGACTGGGACTGCGGCGCCTTCTGGGCCAGTGTGAGAGGGTGGAAGGAACTGCTGGAATCAAAGCGGGCCAGTCGCAATATTGCTCCGGAAAGAAAGTTTGATTAATTGGGTTTTAAACACCGGTTAGTCGGCCTGGTGCTGGAGATCCTCTCGAGGCTGATCCGGAACATCGCGGAAGCTCATGGAAATATACTTCTTTGGAAAGGCCTAGTAGGCTGCTTTTTAACACGTGCCCGAAAACGGGGTGTGATAACAATGTTAAGGCAAATAAACAATGTTTGAGGGGAACACAATACTGGTGACCGGTGGTACCGGTTCTTTTGGCCACAAATTTGTGCCAATGACACTGGAAAAATTCAACCCTAAGAAAATCATCATTTTCTCACGGGATGAGATGAAACAGTGGGAGATGGCTAAGCTTTTCCAGGGTGATGACCGGCTCCGCTTCTTTATTGGTGATGTACGTGACCGTGAACGTTTGTACCGGGCCCTCGATGGAGTAGATTATGTGGTTCACGCGGCTGCAACCAAAATTGTCCCAACGGCAGAGTACAACCCCTTTGAATGCGTGAAAACCAATATTAATGGCGCAATGAATCTGATCGATGCGGCAATTGATAAGGGGGTGAAAGGTGTGGTTGCCCTATCGACCGATAAGGCCAGCAGCCCGATCAATCTTTACGGCGCAACGAAGTTAGCCTCAGATAAGCTTTTTGTGGCAGGAAATTCATACTCCGGTGGCCATGAAACGCGGTTCTCTGTAGTCAGGTACGGCAACGTGATGGGGTCCCGTGGCTCAGTTATTCCCTTTTTCATGTCGATCAGGGACAAGGGCGTATTGCCCATTACCGACCCAAGAATGACTCGCTTCATGATTTCGCTTGAACAGGGTGTGGAGCTGGTCTGGCATGCGTTTCAGGATATGGAAGGTGGTGAGATCTACGTCAAGAAAATACCATCGATGAAGGTAACCGATCTGGCTCGTGTTGTTGCTCCGGATGCAAGGCAGGAAGTTGTAGGCATTCGCCCGGGTGAGAAGCTGCACGAGCAGATGATCGGGGCGGAGGATGCGTTTTATACTTATGAGTATTCGGAACATTATAAAATTCTGCCCGCCATCAACAACTGGGATAAGGATGTCAACCGGATTAAAAACGGAAAGAGGGTCGACGAGGGTTTCATCTATTCAAGTGATAATAATGCCGAGTGGATGAGTGAGAAGGCCCTGAAATCCTGGGTGGATAAGCACTTCAGCGAAATTGGTAAGATTTGACGATGATTCCCTATGGTCGACAAGAGATCACTGACTCCGATATTGAATCCGTTGTTGAGGTCTTGCGATCGGATTTTCTGACACAGGGGCCCGCTCTCCCAAAATTTGAAGAACGCGTTTGCAGCCATGTAGGGGCAAAGTATGGTTTCGCCGTGAACAGCGCAACCTCTGCTCTTCACATCGCATGCCTTGCTCTGGGGTTGGGCAAAGGCCATCACCTCTGGACCTCTCCCAATACATTTGTAGCATCGGCGAATTGTGGTCTTTATTGCGGCGCGGATGTGGATTTTGTTGATATTGATCCGCAGACGTTCAACCTTTGCCCCAGACTTCTGGAGCGAAAGCTTTTGGAGGCAGAGCAGCGCGATGTCCTTCCAAAAGTGGTGGTAGTGGTCCATTTGACGGGCCAGCCTGCACAGATGTCGGACATCTATGAGTTATCGCTCCGGTTCGGATTTTCGATCATTGAGGACGCCTCACACGCCATTGGCGGAAAATATCGGGATGAATACGTCGGCAACTGCCGTTACAGCGATGTGACTGTGTTCAGTTTTCATCCGGTAAAGATTGTGACGACAGCGGAAGGAGGGATGGCGGTTACCAATGATGAGCTTATTGCAGAGCGCCTCGAATTGCTTCGTAGTCACGGAATTACTCGTAATCCGGAGCTGATGACCCATGAGCCGGATGGCCCCTGGTACTATCAACAGATCGATCTTGGCTACAACTACCGTATGACGGATATTCAGGCTGCCCTGGGGTTGAGTCAGATGGAGCGGTTGGACGATTACGTCGCTCGGCGTAACGAACTGGCAGAACGGTACGACGAGCTTTTATCGATGCTGCCAGTATCCACGCCTTTCCAGCATCCGGACAGTTATTCCGCGCGACATCTTTATGTGATCCGGATAAAAGAGGGCTCAACGGCCCGGTCGCACCGTGAAATTTTCGAGTACCTCCGGGATCAGGGAATCGGAGTGAATCTCCACTATATACCCGTCCATACCCACCCTTACTATGAAAGGTTGGGATTCCACACGGGGCAATTTCCCAATGCTGAACAATATTACCGTGAGGCTATAAGTCTGCCGCTCTTCCCAACTATGTCAATTGCGCAGCAAGACGAAGTAATTGCCCGTCTATCAGAGGCGATTCAGCCGTGAGGCTTGCCGTGATACCTGCCCGTGGTGGCAGCAAAAGAATTCCCGGAAAGAACATAAGGGAATTCTGCGGAAAGCCGATGATTGCCTGGTCCATTGAAGCGGCACTGAAAAGCGACTGCTTCGATCGAGTGATTGTATCAACGGACAGCAAGGAAATTGCCGAAATTTCAAGCCAACATGGCGCTGACGTTCCGTTTTTTCGTCCACCCAGTTTGTCTGACGACCGCACTGGCACTTTGCCGGTGATGGCTCATGCCGTGAAGTCGCTGATCGGCGCAGCGCAGGAAAAGGAGTCGCTGGTTTGTTGCATTTATGCGACGGCGCCCTTTGTAAGCCCTGGTGATATCGTGCAGGGGCATAATAGTCTGATCGGTGCCGAAGCCGACTATGCCTTCTCTGTCACTACGTATCCTTACCCAATACAGCGGTCTTTAAGAATGACGTCCACTGGTCGGGTGGAGATGTTCTGGCCCGAACACTTTCATGCCCGCTCCCAGGATCTTGAGGAAGCCTGGCATGATGCGGGCCAGTTCTACTGGGGAAGAGCAGAAGCCTGGGCTAGACAGTTATCCTTGTTCTCTCGGCGTTCTATACCCATCGCGTTGCCCCGGTACCGCGTTCAGGACATTGACTCAGAGGAAGACTGGACAAGGGCAGAGTATATGTTCAGGGCCCTGCTTGCCGACTCTGGTAACAAATAGCTATGCTGATTGCTTTTCGTACAGATGCCTCTTTTGAAATGGGCTCCGGGCACCTGATGCGTTGTCTGACGCTGGCCGATGAACTTGCCCGGCGAGGACACGAATGTATTTTCGCTGTGCGCAGTCAACCAGGCGATCATTCGCATATCGTCAAGGACAGCGGGCACGAGCTGTTACTGCTTCCCCGGATCAATGAAGAATGTGGCCCAGGCTTTGGACCTGTTCATTCCCACTGGCTCAAAGGGGGAGCTGAGCGTGACGCAGAGGACTTCACTGAGGTTTTAGGCAGGCGAAGGCCTCAATGGGTGGTGGTCGATCACTACGGTATCGACAGGTTCTGGGAAGAAAAGGTCAGGCATCACTGTCGAAGGATTATGGTCGTTGATGACCTGGCGGATCGGGAGCATCTGTGCGATGTGTTGCTGGATCAGAATCTCGGCAAGTCAAAAGCTGACTATGCGGTGCTCGTGCCAAAGCATGCAGTGGTGCTGTGCGGGCCGAAGTTTGCGCTGCTGAGGCCCGAGTTCAGTCTCTGGCGTGATAATAGTCTCCAGCAGAAACTTAGCGGGAGAGGTGACCGCCTACTGATTAATTTTGGGGGGGTGGATCAGAATAATGTAACAGGCAGCGTGCTGGATACCCTGTCGCGGTGCCCTGGTGCAGAAGATTTGGACGTTACTGTGGTGATGGG
Source organism: uncultured Marinobacter sp. (assembly GCA_964521055.1). GTDB lineage: Bacteria > Pseudomonadota > Gammaproteobacteria > Pseudomonadales > Oleiphilaceae > Marinobacter. The sequence continues at coordinate 8,089 of CAZFPG010000047.1, read as the reverse complement.
CTCCAACGCACCCTGTCTTGCCGATGTTAAAGCCCTGCTCGGGCAGGTGAACCTGAATGTAGAGCTATTGACGGGCGTGTCCAATATGGCGGAGGTCATGGCCGATGCGGATATGGCCATAGGCGCAGCCGGCGCTACATCGTGGGAACGCTGCTGTCTTGGCTTGCCAACATTGCTTTTGGTAATTGCATCGAATCAGGAGGCCGTTGCCAGGGCGCTTTGCGACAGTGGCGCTGCTCTTGGTATCTTTGATCTGGAGCAGGTTCCAGCCCAACTTTGCGACAGTCTTTCCCGGCTCTCGGCTCAGCGTACCTCTCTTGGGAGGTGCGCGTCACGGCTGTGTGATGGGAGAGGTGGTCTCAGGGTGGCAGATCATCTGGATGAGGATACGTGTGACTGAATCTCTGCTCAGAACCATGACAGAATCAGATCTCGAGATGGTATGGCAATGGCGGAACCATCCCGATGTCAGACGCTTCATGTTTACCACTCATGAAATTCGTTGGGAAGAACACGTGTCATGGTTCCGGCGGGTACAATCGAACGATAACATGGGGCTGCTTATTTTTGAGATCAACAACGTTCCCCTTGGCTTTGCCAGCCTGACAAAGAACCGACATGAGACCATTGCCGACTGGGGGTTCTACATGGCGCCGGAGGCACCACGAGGCTCTGGGCGAAGACTTGGAGAGGCAGTCATCCCGCATGCATTCCAGACCCTCCGCCTACATAAATTGTGTGGTCAGGCCCTCGCATTCAACGAGCGTTCCATCACGTTCCATCGAGCATTGGGCTTTAAAGAGGAAGGGTGTTTACGTGACCAGCATTTCGACGGCCAACGCTATCACGATGTTTTATGCTTTGGGCTGCTTGAAAGCGACTGGCTACGTCAAAAAACGGATGGAAGACCATGATGCTACCTGAACTCAGGATCGCTGGCAGACGGATTGCCCGTGATGAACCGCCCTATATTATTGCCGAGTTGTCTGCGAACCATAATGGTAAACTCGAGACCGCTTTGAGGATCCTTGAAGAGGCCAAGAAAGCCGGCGCGGATGCGGTTAAACTTCAAACCTATAAGCCCGACACCATAACGCTTGACTCGGACACCAAAGACTTTCAGATCAATGGCGGTCTATGGGACGGGAGGACATTGTTTGAGTTATATCAGGAAGCACATATGCCGTGGGAGTGGCATAAGCCGCTTTTTGATCGCGCAGGTGAGCTTGGCATAACGATTTTCAGCTCCCCTTTTGATTCCACGGCGGTGGACCTTCTGGAAAACCTTGGCGCACCAGCCTATAAGATTGCGTCGTTTGAGGCAGTCGATCTCCCCCTCATTGAGTATGTTGCCAGAACAGGAAAACCGATAATCATTTCTACCGGTATGGCTAGTGCCGAAGAAATTGAAGAAGCCGTGGCAACGGCCAGAGCGGCGGGATGCACGAGCATCGCCGTGCTGCATTGTGTGAGCGGATACCCTGCGCCGGCAGCGGATTACAATCTACTCACGATCCCGGACATGATTGATCGGTTCGGCCTTGTGACGGGGCTTTCGGATCACACTATTGATAATACAACCGCTATTGCCAGCGTTGCCCTTGGAGCTTCGCTGATTGAGAAGCACTTTACGCTTGATCGCAAGGGTGGAGGGCCGGATGACAGCTTTTCACTTGAGCCACAGGACCTTGCGGAGTTGTGCAGAGATGCACATGCAGTCTGGTCATGTCTGGGTAAGGTTGACTACGGCAGGAAATCCAGCGAGCAGGGCAATGCACAGTTCAGGCGGTCTTTGTACTTTGTGAAAGATATCCCTGCAGGTGCGACAATCACCTCCGATGCAGTACGCAGTGTTCGACCAGGATATGGGGTGGCGCCAAAATACCTGAACCAGATAGTCGGCCGAATAGCTGCTGTGGATATACAGAAAAATACGCCGGTGGCGTTTGAAAAACTGGTCGATTGAGTCCACGTCTCTTAGACTCTTTGCCGGGAGGTCGGGATCTATAGGAATATCCCTCTGATCCGTGCGCTTAAAGTTAGGAAGCATTATGTCAAATCGAGGTTTGTTTTTTATAACAAATCATGAAAATGCCCCTCTATTGTCCGAGAAACTCGTTGAAAAGTACCCCGCTATAATTTCTCGGGAAGAGTCTGATCTTGATTTTGCTGATGGCGTTTCTTGTGAGTTCTACTCGACCGAATATATCAAGTCGCCCTTTGCCGAACGAATAGGTGCCTCGGACTTCAGTGATATTGAGTCGTCCTTCAATATGGCACTCGAAAACGCCCACACGTTCTTTATTCTCGAGAGGCTGCGCTACTTCAACGGTACCGCCAAAACCGATCCCTCCCGGAGTTGCTTTAACTATCTGCCCTACCTACAGGAGAGCCTGTTAAGGGCAGCGGATGTGCTCGATGCTGCAAAGCCAGACTTCCTGGTTTTCAGTTCCACGCCCCATGATCTTGAGGCCTGGCTGATTTTCATCCATGCGGGTTCACTGGGGATGCCCACTTATGTTGTCTCTCAGACCGAGCTGCCGTGGCGCGTATTTCTAAAAAGGATTCGTCCCGAGCCGGGCCTTGGCTACCGGATAATGAGCTACTATCCGGACAGGGATCTTCCGCAACAAAAGCTATCAGCTGCGTCTGGTCGAGTACTGTCAGCGGGTGCAACGGAATATATTTCTGCGAAGCGAAACAATTACGCATTGGCAGAGCCTCAGTATATGAAGAATCAGAGGAGCGGTGGGGGCAAAAACCTAACTACGCGGGTGAGCAGTTTAAAAGAAAGAATGGTAGCCGGAAGCATGCCCAAAAATCGAACGTCGGCCTCCAATCTGGACCGCGAGTTGACAAAAATGCTGGATCGCTACCGGGCCTCCAAGCTGCGACGCTCACTCAGAAAGCACGCGATCGACTCAATTCCTGATGGAAAGTTTGTTTGCGTGTTCCTTCATTTCCAGCCAGAGCGAACATCAATTCCTGAGGGGGGGCGGTTTGCACCCCAAATCAATGCAATATCTGCGCTCAGAAGTCAGCTTCCTGGAGATTGGTCGCTACTGGTCAAGGAACACCCATCCATGTTTTTGCTGAAGAGCAAGCGCCCCTTTCGCCATCCGGATTTTTACCCCCTGGTCGCGAATATGCCGAATACTTACTTACTGGACGAGACTCTCTCGTCTTTTGACCTGATTGACCAGGCGCAGGCAGTGGCCACATTAACCGGTACGGTCGGATTTGAGGCACTGTGCCGTGGCTGCGTCGCGATAGCACTGGGGGACGCCTCGTACCGGGGGTACCCAGGCGTTGTCGATCTCTATGACACGTGTTCCCATGAGACAACACTGGAAGAGAGAATCAACTTCGCGAGCGCCGAACTGAAAGATCCCTCCGTAGTGGAGGATTGTGCTGCTGTTACGGAGCAGGCGTCGTTTTCCGATGGAATCAGGTCTGAGTTAGTAAGCCCCGAAACAATGAATGCTGCGCTAATGGCTCTTTCTGAGAAATGCAGTCCAGAGGCGGGTTCCTAGAAGATGTGCTGTGTTTCGCAGGTCACGAGGTAGGCTTTTCGCAAGTCGAACTACGAGGTAAAGCTTTTGCTGAGCCTGAATAGAGCTAACAGCTGCCATCCTATCTGACGTTTTCGAGCACGGAGGGACAATGGGGAAATATGGCACTGAAGGTTGGTAACATCGATAGCATCTTTGTAGAAACCGTTTTCCCAGAGGCGTTTGGCGACGCGCCCCATAAACCGGTCTGCCAGTCTGGGGTGGCTGCTTAGGAACTGCCGGTGTCTTGAGACAACGGTCAGGTCTGCTTTTGCCTGACGTTCTCTCTTTTCATCCTGGCTGAGCCGCGGGCCCTCATGAATCCGGAAAAATAACACAGCGTCCTGGGCTGGCCTGGCACAATAGCCTTTTGCCAGAAGCTTGAAAATCAGATCTCTGTCTTCAGATACGCTCAGCTCTTCATCAAATCCACCTACCTGTAGAAGCGATGATCGCCTGAACGCCATACCGGAAGACGTCGCATCAAAAAGTCCCGCTAGTACCTCATCGGAATTCTGGGTGTCGGGGCTAAAGGGAATTGATGCACGCTTTGGTATCTGTACACCCTTGTTCTCATACATCATTGTTCTTGAGGGCCAAATCAAATCCGGGGCGGGCACTGTTTCCGTTGAGTCGGCCATTATTGTGAGGAAGTTATCTGCCAGCCAGTCATCGTCATCGAGAAATATTAACCATTCTGTATCCGTGGCATGAGCACCTTGATTGCGAGCAGCTGACACGCCCACACTTTTATCGTTCCGTAAGATCGTGCATTGCTCGCATTGGAAGTCTTCAAGTTGCTGGCTAACAGGGGTGTCACTACCATCATCGACGATGATTATTTTTGATCGCCGAGAGATTTGAGGAATGACAGAGTCAAGCGCTTTTTGTAAATAGTTGGGTCTGTTCTTGGTGGTAATTATCACGGTGAATTGGGTGGGCATAGGGATTGTTCTCAATCCTTCGAGGGTTGGTTCAAAGCTGTAACTACTGAAGTCTACCACTTATTCAGCATGCCAACAGGCGTAAAGATTCGGCGAACAAAATCAATTCTGGCTGGATCAATGCGAGTTTTCCCCTCGAAAGTCGACCGGAGGTCCGTTTTGTTGCAGAATTGCGGTTTTTTTGGCTCCGACCTCGAGCCCAGAGTTAAACAACTAGGGATGCATGCCTCAGATATGGTGACTAAAACATGAATGATAGCGGCAGACTGTTCTTTGGGGCCTGGGTTTTCGCAAGCATCATTCTCATGTTCACTGTGCTGCTTTGGCAACCCTCGACAGGAAGCGGCCTGAATCTTTTCGATGCGCTCCTCAGCTTGCCGGCTTTGTTGGTTCTTGCACCGCTGATTGTAATAAAGGGTCTACTTACCCGGGAGTTCGTATGTTCGGCGACACCTTTGCTACTTTACGTTGTGTTCAGCTTGCTGTCTCTGATGTGGGCTGATGATCCGGACAGTTCGAAGGCGATCAGGGGCGCCGCCCAAGTGTTGGCGCTGTTCGTATTTTTTAGCTACCTGTACCGGTCAGATAACGAAACGCTGCTGCGACGTGGACTATATGTTGCCTGTTGTTTTACCGCTATTATAAGCCTTTGGCATCTGTATGTTTTCTATGGAGTCTTTGATAAGCCGTTTTCTGCGGTTTTATATCAGGGGATTTCTGTTGTTCGTTTCAACGAAATGGGCATAGACCCGATCAACGCGATGCTCGCGACGCTGATTATTGTCCCACAGGCTGCCATGTTATTGGGACTTCTGATTGATGAAAGAAAGCAGGTCTGGCGCATACTGGGGTTCATTGCGTTACTGGTTCTGGTTGTTTATCTGGTAGCGTTGGAGAGGCGGACGGCTCAAGTTGCACTCTTTGCCACAGTAATAGCTTGCCTGATGCTTTACCGTAACCGTTTCTGGTTGTCGGTATTCGGAGTGTTTGTGATCGTTGGCGGGTTCATCTTCTTTATGTTTCCAGAAACGATATTAAGTCGAGGTTTGTCCTGGCGACCCGACATCTGGATGGCGACGTTAGATAGAATTTCGGATGCACCGTTCATCGGCCATGGCATAACCAACACTGTTGTCCCGGTAGTGGTTTCTGACGAAAGCGGCAATGTACTGGGCGAGTTTCGTCATCCTCATAATATGGCTCTGTCGGTGACTTACAGTCTGGGCGTGGTGGGGCTGCTTCTGTGGGCTCTACTCTGGTTGCCAGGGTTATTGATGAGGGCTCTCCGGAGCCCTGGAAAGGGAGCTGATGCTTATATCGTTCTGCCAATGGTTGCGGGCAGTGTTGCCCTTGTGTTTGACGGTGGCGTGGCACTGTCACCTTTGCATTACTATTGGTTCTGTTTCTGGATACCTACCCTTCTCATTTTGGCGCATCCTGCAACGGGGGAGTACTTTTCGACAATGTTGGAAAGGGGCTCCAGAAAGCTGAGCACCTCTTTATCTTCGGGCAAGTGAGTAGTGTTATGAGCCGAATTCCCAAGAAGCTACATTTCATTTGGGTTGGTGATGAGTCTCAGCGACCGGATGCATATATTGAAACCTGGAGGCGGCAACATCCCGATTTTGAGGTGATGGTATGGGGCAACAAAGAGTGGAGGGGTGGCCATTGGCTTAACCGTCAGCAGATGGACCGCATAAGCCGGCAGGAACGCGGATATGCAGGTGTCGCGGATCTTATGCGCTGGGAAATATTGTTGAATGAAGGGGGATTTGCGCTTGACGCGGACTCGGTTTGTCTACAAAGACTCCCTGATTGGTTATTTGAGTGCGATCTATTTGCGGTATGGGAAAACGAGCATGCCCGGCCGGGCCTGGTAGCAAACGGCTACGTGGGATCGATTCCGGGGCATGAGGTCATCCGGTCTGTTGTTACAGCGTTACACGGGATTGGCGATATTACTAAACATTTTGTGTGGAAAAAGCTCAGATTCAAGAAGAGAAAAGTCTGGCAGACCACCGGGCCGGTTCCTTTCACGAAAGCCATTTTCGAGTCGAGCCAGAGAAATATAACAATCCTGCCCAGCCATTTCTTTTTACCGATCCATCATTCTGGAAGTGTGTACACTGGTGGCGGGCCCGTATACTCCTGCGAATTTTTTGCGGGAACAAAAGCAACCTATGATGAGATGACGGAAACGGATTCAGGGAAGATCGTGGCAGATACCAAGACAAGGCTTGATCATCTGGTACGGGTAGCGAAGGGCGGCGTTTAAGCTTTTTGGGTGAGGCCTGAGCATGCCTGATTTGTGGTGAACTTGGCTATATCAACCCTTGTCGATTGGCGGGCATACCAATTCTGAGACAATTTGTTTGTCGGCATCCAGCAAAAAATTCTGAGCCCTATCCGGCTGGAACATTTCATCAATGTGAGTCACAGCCTCTTTCAACGAAGTAAACGAGCGAATTCTTTCCCTGAGATGGAGGCTTCCCAGTACCTCACGGGTAGCCGCAAGAACGCGCCTCTCCTCTTCTCCCTCAACCGAGCTCATATAGCTGTCGAGTATTTCCGGCAATGTAAAACTGCAAGCCAGCCCATGTGGCACGCCATAGTGCAATGTCATGGGGTAGGAAATGGCGTGGGCAATCGCCGTTCGCGTTGTGCAGATAGCAAGGCCTGCCAGCATGCTGGCTTGCTGCATACGTTCTCGCTGGTCAAGGTCCTCAGGGGCGGCCAAAAGCGCCGGAAGTGCCTCGTTGGCCAGCGTAAGAGCCCGCAGGGCATAGGTTTCGCTGATCACTGTTCTGTTTTTATTCCACAGGGATTCCAGCGCGTGTGAGATGGTATCCAGGGCGGTGTAGAGCGTTTCGTCTTCCGGCAGTGATAGTGTTAGCTGCGGGTCGAGGATGGCATGATCAGGGAAAGTCCGCTCACCTGTAACCGAGTACTTCTTGTTGGCTGTGTGATCCCAGACAGTGGCGAAGGGGGTTACTTCGGCGCCGGTGCCGGCTGTCGTGGGCACTGCGATCAGTGGCAGTTTGTCTCCCCATGCCTGGGCCTTGTTTCCCCGCAGGATATGGTTGAGCGGTGCGTCGATGTCGCTTTTCAGTATAACGGCGAGCACCTTGGCGGCATCGATTGCACTGCCACCGCCAAGTGCGATGATCCCATCCAGGGGTGTTTTTCCAAGATCGCTCGCCACTGAATCGAGATGATCCAGATCCGGATTGGGTGTGACCTCGTCAAACACAGTCAGCCGATCAGCGCCTACCAGGGCCTGGACCCTGTCAGTACCCCCACGGCGGGTAAAGCCGGCCGTGGTCACCAGCAGCCACTGCCCCTTGCTGGCCAGATCTCCGATCCTGTCGAAGGAGCCGGGGCCGGCGTGGATAGTCACCGGGTTGTGATGGGTCCATTGGGGCATGATGGCGTGTCCTCAGTCTTTGGCAGCCTGCATGAAGGCTTCCTTGTTCTGTACCGGAGTGCTGGTTGGCCGTCCCAGGTCGTCTCGTGAGCCGGTGGTGATGCGAACTTCCAGCATAACGGGGCCGGCCACGTTCCGTATACCGTCCCACTCTGCACGGATGGCTTCAA
>CAZFPG010000046.1:0-13588 GCA_964521055.1 uncultured Marinobacter sp. | reverse complement strand
TGTCACTCAGCCGCGTAGTACCATAGACCGCTACCCGGGTGCTGGTGGCGTCTTCATGCAGGTTGCCATCGGCACCCAGGTTCTTGACCTCGGCACCCAGGCCCTGGCCGTGCAGCAGTGCCGCTTTGAAATTACCCTCGGCGAGCCCGAAGAAGCTGTCACCGTGGTAGGCCAGCATGGTTTGCACACCAGAATCTGCTGCGTCCATAACGCCCCCGACAACACGCTCATCGTTGTCTGCAGCGGACATGCCGTTGATCAGCCACTGCACGTTGCCGAAATAGTTATTCGCAGTGAGGATCAGGTTGTCAGTGTCCGAGGTACCACCGGTGGTGTTCGGGTCAGAGGGAAAGTCCAGGAAGCTACGGCCGTAGAGTGAGAAGTTGGACTTCACCGAGTCACTGAAGGCCACATCGTAGATACCGGCACCGGTGCCGCCCAGGAAAACGATATCGCTATCGACCCAGTGGATATCAAAGTCCAGGTCCCGGTCAAAGCGCTTACCGGCCCAGATGGAGGCATCCTCGAAGATGCCGGTAAAGCCGGCCAGGTTGCTGAATTCCACGTAGGCCTGGCGTACGTTCAGGGCACCATCATCCGCCGTCCAGTCGTTGCTGGAGGTGGTGGAATCGGCAATCATCAGGCGGTAATGGGCCCTGGTGCCGTTATCCGCCACGCTCTTGTAGTTGAAGATCGCTTCCAGGTAGGTGTCCGGCTCGTTGCCAAGCCGACCAACAGCACCACCAACAGAGCCGGCTGGTGTCAGGTAGGGACCGCCGGGAGCACTCTTGCCATCGCTGTTGAGGAGTAGTCCGGAGCGGGCGTAGGTGTTGAAGGAGAAGCCCTCATCGCCTTTGGCATGGGGTTCCACCTCGGCCAGTTGCTGTTCCAGGGCAGAGAGGCGCTCCTCCACACTTTCCTGGGCTTGGGCGTGGCTGGTAACCAGCCCCATTGAAGCCACACTCACAGCGACCGCCAGTCGGCGGATGGTCAGAGCATCATTGGCCCATGCAGAACGATACGATTTACAGGTATTCATTTTGACTCCTTGTTTTTGTTGTATTGGCAACATCAGAGTCTATGGCAATACCCGAAGGGGGAACGTATCAAACTGAAAGACCGATGTAACATGGTTGTTACATGGCAATTTCAATGGCGAGGGAGCGTGAGAGTCACATCCAGGCCGCCGCCGGACCAGTTGGCAATTTCAAGGTCGCCACCATGGCTTTGGGCAATGTTGCGGGCAATGCCCAACCCCAGGCCATGGCCCTTTCGCTGCTCCTGACCAAGGCGGTAATAGGGCTCGAAAATGCGGTCAAGGTCCGCCTCGGGAATACCCGGCCCCTGATCCCTGACGTGAATGATCAACTGTTCGAGGGAGTCTTCCATGCAGATAGTCGCCGACTCCCCGTACTTGACCGCATTATCCACCAGATTGCCCAGGCAGCGCTTCAGCGCCAGGGGCTTGCCACGGTAGGGAGCGCAGGTTCCCTCCACCACGACACGGGGGTTGTCTCCGGTGTAGGCTTCCGCCATCCGGCGTAACATGCCATCGATATCAACAAGCTCGACATTCTCGTGAATGTCCGTGTCTTTCATGCTCTGCAGGGCACCTTTCACCAACAGTTCAAGCTCCTGCAGGTCGCTTTCAAGCCGCTCGCGGATGTTCTCGTCATCAATCAGGTCTGCTCGCAGGCGTAGCCGGGTTATCGGGGTTTTAAGGTCGTGGGAGATGGCACGAAACAGTTGGTCCCTGTCACTGATGTAGCTTTGCAGGCGCCGGCGCATGGTATTGAAGCCCCGGGTGACCGCGACAATCTCGGCACTGCCCTGTTCCCGCAGCGGCGGCTGATACTCATCCAGCGGCAGGTCACGCGCTGCCCTGGCGAGTTTATGCAATGGCCGGGTCTGGCGGCGTACCAGCCACGCCAGCACAGGGAAAAGCACACCGATCATCACGACGATAAATACGATCTGCTGGCCAGGTATGCTCTCGTCATCCAGTGACACATAGGGCGCCGGCAACAGTGAAGCCAGGTACAGCCAGTCACCCTCGGCCACTTCCACCTGCGTGACCAGCACCGGCGGCTTGATAGGCTCCAGCGTCAAGGCATGGTGGGCCCAGGATCTGGGCAGCGCATCCAGAGGCAGCTGGGTGTTGAGGATTCGCAGGTCGTCGGGGTGAACGAACTCAACATACAGGTTGGTCGATTTGCCCAGCCTGCTCCTGAGCACCGCCTCCACTTCTTCGGTAACCAGTTGTTTGCGCTCACTGTCTGGCAGTGCACGCATCTCGATGCGCTTGTCATTGAGGGAAACAAAAAAGCGCGAGCCCCCCATGTCCCTGAGCTGATCAAGCACAATATGCCGGTATTCCAGTGGCAGCGACTTGAAAAACTGCGTGGTTGCCGCCGCTGAAGCGGCGAGGTTGCGGGTGGTACTGACCAGCCCCTCCACCTGTTGCGCGCGGAATGTACCGACCCAGATCACGCTCGATGCAACCTGTGCCACGCCCATGGCCAGCAGTGTCAGCAGCAGGATACGACCAAGCAGGGACGACGGCACAAGGCGCCAGACCTTGCGTCCGGTATCCACCGCGCCGGAGTCATTCCGCGACACGGGTCACCGTTGCCGCCAGCAGGTATCCTGATCCACGCACTGTCTTGATCAGCCTGGGGTTACGCCCCTGGTCACCGAGACGCTGCCTCAGGCGACTGACCGCGACATCCACAACCCGATCAAGCGGCATGGACTCCCTGCCACGGGTAACGCCGGAAATGGTGTCACGATCAAGCACTTCATTAGGGTGGGAGAGAAAAAGCTGCAACAGGGCAAAATCAGCGCCGGACAGTGGAGTGGCATTCCCATGCTCCGAGATGAGTTCGTGGGCCAGCGTGTCCAGGCGCCAGCGGTCAAACCGGACAAACCTGGGGTTGTCGGCCCGCGTAAAACTCGAGCGTCGCAACAGCGCCTTCACCCGGGCCTGTAATTCACGGGCACTGAACGGTTTGGCCAGGTAATCATCAGCACCGATTTCCAGGCCAACTACCCGGTCCGTTTCATCGGAACTGGCTGTCAGCATGATAATGGGCACCTGTGAATGTTCCCGGATTTCCCGGCAAAGCGTAAAGCCATCGTCCCCGGGCATCATGACATCGAGCACAATCAGATCCACCCTCGACTGCGCCAGACATTCGCGCATACCCTCTCCTTCGGCAGCTGTCAGAACGTCGTAACCAACCCGTGACAGATGTTCGTGCAACAGCTCGCGTATCGCCAGGTCGTCGTCCACAACAAGGATTGACGCTTTCACATCAGACATTTGGGAACCTTTATTGTTATTCGTATATGCAAGCATATGTCTAAAAGTTGTGAGGCAAAAGCCCCGGGTGAGTGCTAATCTGCTTCCAGTATTGTCAACAAAATGGAAGCAACGGTCACTATGGATCTCCGGCCATTGGCACTGGGTGTAATCGGCACAGTTATCCTGTCTGTCGGCCACGCCCGGCCTCCAGTGCTTAATCTCTATACCTTTGAATCACCGCCTTACCAGGTATCTGTCCTGGCTGGCACGGGTGTCTCGAATGTCGTGGGCGAGACCGTGGACACCATCAATTGCGCTGCCAGCCAGGCTGGCTGGTCCACGCGCATACGGATTACTCCGCAGAATCGGGCCGTACACTCATTAGGCCGGAACCTGATTGATGGCTATTTTGCCATAGACCCCTCCAAAGAACTTGATGCCACCGCACAACGGAGCAATCCGGTCACACTGGAGAAATGGTATTTTTTTACCGCCGAGCCGGATGTCGTGCCCGAATCCGCCCGTATCGGCGTTGTTGACGGCAGCAATGAAAAAGCCTGGCTTGAAGCCAACGGTTTGAATGTTTTCATGAGCGTTTCACTGCCAAGCCAGCTGCCAGCCCTGTTAAATCGCGGCAGGATCGATATGGCCCTGATGGACAAACGTGCCATGACCAACCTGCATGATCCAGGCGAACCGAATACTGACAACCTGAACGCGCACTTTCTTCGCTACGCACCTTTGTACCTGTATTTAAGCGAAGCGTTCATCGCCGACAATCCTGATTTTCTGCCCGCCTTCAACCGATTTCTCCCCGCCTGTATGGAGGGCCAGATCAGACTCTCTTCCGATGAGGAGGCCTACATAAGAAACCTGGCGGAACGATTATTCAGCGAGATTAACGGCATACTTGACCTGCAACAGGCCATTGATGCCGGCCCCCGCATGGAAAACCTGACAGACGTACTCACCTTCGACACAAAATGGCAGGCCCTGGCTCCGGAAAAGGCCACCGAACTTGCAAATGCCATACTTGAACTGCCCGGCTCCCGGGCCCTGCATGCCTGGACGCTGACCCACAAAAACACTGTCACGGAAGCCCTACTCACTAACAACACTGGTACCCTGACCGCCATGAGCCAGCTAACCTCTGACTACTGGCAGGGCGACGAGCCCAAGTTCAGACAGGTTGTTGAAAATCTCAAAGACGGTTTAACAGGACTCGATGCGATGTACATATCAGGTATTCGCTACGACGCGTCGACCTCCCGTTTTCAGGTAATGGTCAGCGCGCCGGTGGGCCAGGTTTCAGAGGGCATTCCCAAGGGCATCATTGCATTGGGGCTGGATATAGAGAACGCCCTGAGGAACGGTAAAACCCACTGAACTCACGGTGGGCCCACTTCGCAGGCCAGCACTAACGCCCAGAATTCCGAAAAGTCGTTGACCACTACATCCGGTTTGTCCGGATGTTTGTGGGTGCCCGGAAATATCCGGTTCAGCCACGGCAAGTCCCATTGCGCGCCGTTAAAGAACACCGCCGTCATACCGGCACGCTTGGCGGCAATCACATCCGTGGTGCTGTCGCCCACGTACCACACGCTTGGGCCCGGCGGGTAGTCCAGCTTTTGTACCGCCAGGTAAAGCTGGTCCGGGTGCGGCTTTCGCAGGGGCGTATCATCACCGCACACCTCCACATCGAACAGGTGGGTCCAGCCGGTGTCCTCCACGGCGGCCAGCTCGTGCTCGAAAAACTCCCGGTCACGATTGGTAATCACACCCACCTGTATACCCAATCGCCGCAAACCCTCCAGCACAGCCCGCACTTTGGGCTCAAACGCTTTCACCGTGCCGTAATGCTCCCGGTAGTGACGGTTGAACACTTTATGGGCGATCTGCTTCGCGTCCTGATCCTCACCGAACAACACTTCAAAAATATCCGTGCGTGAGATCTTGCGGTCCGCACGCACCTTGGGATGCAGTTTGGCGAATTCGCGGACGTAAGCCACCAGACGGGCATCTTCCGGGGTTTTGCTGTCTTCCGGTGCCAGCATACGGCTGACAAGCCCCAGCTCCTCAAACTCCGGAAACATGTCATCCACCGCGTGGTACATGGCATCCAGGGTGTCCACCAGGGTGGCGTGCCAGTCGAACAACACTACCGAGGGCCGGATCAGGCTGACCACCGCCGGATGCCAGTCAGGTTCGATTCGCGGCTGCGGCGGTTCCGGACGCGGGTAGGGCCGGGGCCGGACTTCCGCAGGGGCGGCCCGGAAAGCATCCGGTTCCTGGCGTTCCAGCAGCGCCAAAAGATTGATCAGGTCCTCAAAGCTGTCGAGGATGGCCGCTGGCGCATCGCGATGGCTGAACCAGCTGTCAATTCTCCCGGACTCCCAACAGGCGCCGTTATAGAAAACCCCGGAGACACCCGCGCGGTTGGCTGTAATCATATCCACATAGCTGTCACCCACGTACCAGGCACGCTCATCCACCGGCAGATCCAGTTTCTCCAGGGCGCGGGTAATCACCTCGGGATCGGGTTTGTATTCGGTCACGTCATCGGCACAGACGGTAGCGTCAAACAGATTCTGCCAGCGCCCCTCGTCCACCATCCTGAGTTCCTTGTCCAGAAACTCCCGGTTGCGGTTGGTGGACACCGCCAGCCGGATGCCCATCTCTTTCAGGGCTGTCAGATACTCGTAGGCGCCCTGCTGGAAGGGTTTCACCTTACCGAAGTATTTTCTGTAGCAATTGTTGTAGGCTTCATGGGCGATCAGCCTGGCCTCTTTGTCGTCCCCGAATATGGCGTTGAAGATATCCGTTCGGGACACCCGGCGCTCCGCCAGAATGCGCGGGTGCAGGCGCCTGAAAATCCGGATGTAACGCACCAGTCGGGCATCATCGGAAGTGCGGCACTTATCCTCGGGTAACAGCCTGTCCACCAGCCCCAGGTCTTCCAGTTGCGGCAGCATTTCTTCCATGGCGCTGAACATCGCATCGTGGGTATCCACCAGGGTGCCGTGCCAGTCGAACATCAGCACTGACGGTGCGGGTAATCCATCACTGAATCTGGCCATTCACTTTCCTCCGAAACCGTATCAGATACCTGCTTGCTTCAGTTAAAACCATTTCCACCGGGACTACAAAGAACCCGACTCTGTCCGACACCACGTCCATCACTTGCACTACTTGTTATAGCGGCCCGGATTATCCCTGCGCCTTCCTGGCACCGCCCAGAGCCCTTCGCACCAAACACGGGCGCACCTGCGTTTCGCTTTTTTCTGCCCGACCTCTGCTGCTCAAAATTTAAACCCTAATAAAAACAGTCATATTGGAAGCCTGTTCCGGTTTCTGGCACAGCAGGTGCAACACTCAGGGCAAGGGTCATGACCTGTTAGTACAAGTCAATCACACAGGAAGGCAAAGACGATGAGAGAACCAAGAACCCTTGCAACTTTAACGCTCTGTGGATCGATGGCCCTGTTTGCCACCGCAGTCTCTGCAGAAACCATTCGCGTTGGAATTGGCCACCAGAGCATGGTGACCAACACAGTCTCCGGCGGCATTGTGCTGGAAAAACTGGACCTGCTGGAAAAGCACCTGCCTACCACCGGCAAATACGAAGACGTGGACTATGACATCGTGTACCGGGACTACGATTCCGGACCGCCCATCACCAACCAGATGCTGGCAGGGAAGCTGGAATTCGGCGTCATGGGTGATTATCCCCTGATTGTCAACGGCGCCAAGTTCCAGGAAACCGGCAAGCAGGAAACCCGTTTTATCGGCGTCACCGGCTACAACCTGCGCGGCACCGGCAACGGCATCGTAGTACCCATTGGCTCTGACACCCAGAGCCTGGCCGACCTTGAAGGCAAAACCCTGTCTGTACCGGTAGGCAGCGCCGCCTGGGGCATGACCCTGAAGGCGTTAAGCGAAGCCGGCCTGAGCGACAAGGTGCAGATTGTTAACCAGAGCCCATCAGTGGGCGCAGCCAATATCCAGGCCGGGCGCATCGATGCCCATGCCGACTTCTGCCCCTGGTCAGAAATCATGGAATTCCGGGGCACGGCCCGCAAGATCTACGACGGTAGCGAAGCCGGCATTCCCACCTTCCACGGCATTGTGGTGCGGGAAAGCTACGCCGAGCAGTATCCGGAAATCGTGGAAGGCGTTCTGAAAGCCACCCTCGAAGCCCAGAAATGGATCCGGGAAAACCCCATGGAAGCGGCCATCAAGGTATCTGAATGGACAGGTGTCGAGAAAGAAGTCCTTTACCTCTACTTCAGCGAAGGCGGTATCACCACCGCCGAAGCCAGCATCAAGGATGAGTGGGTCGAGGCCATGAAGTACGACCTGGATCTGCTGAAACGGGAAGTGGGCGTACCAGACCTGGACTTCGACCGCTGGGTGGATGACAGCTACCTGCGCTCCGCCTACGAAGCCATGGATCTGGATTACGACGCCCTGGTGAACTCGGTTGTCAGCACGGAGCCCAACAATCCCGAGCTGAAACCGGCTGAGATCTGGTTCGCGGACAAGGGCATCGTCACCTACGACAGCGTTGCCGACATGCTCACAGCCATGAAAACCACCGAAAGCCCCATCAACGCCACCTACGTCTACGACACCCCCACCGGCCTGAAACTGTTTGGAAAGGCGGCTTACCTGGTACGCGGCGATAACGGCGAAGTGGTGGCTTTTCTCAAGAAAGCCGATTCAGAAAAGCACATCGCAAACCACGGTGGCACCCCGGTCACCCCCGGAAATGCCCTTGCCATGGCCCACTGACCAGTTACTGCACAGGCGCACGGCTGTGTGTGCCTGTGCAGCTCCGGCTTGAGGAGTGAGTATGATGGATAGCACAAGTAACGCTGTAATGAGAACAACGGAGCCGGTTGCCGAGGCCCCGGCGAAACCCGCTTCCGACCATGTAGCACCGAAAGAGCCAGCGCCGGCGTTGCCAATGGCGCGGCAAAAGGCAGACAACGAATCACGACTGCCGACCAGAGCTTGGCTGAAAAACACCGGGGTTCGCTATGTGACCCGAATCCTGGCCCTGGTGACAGCGGTGGCGTTCTGGCAGGTGGCGTCCACCAACGGTTTTCATTTTTACATCAATTTCGACAACATCCCTGCGCCGTCGGTGGTTGGCACCGCCCTGGTCGCAGAACTGGCCGGACACGAATTCTACCTGCACATCCTCCATAGTCTTGAGCGGATTGCCATTGCCTATGCCCTTGCCGTGGTACTTGGCGTGCTGTTGGGCGTGGCGATGGGGAGCTCCCGTTGGGCGGAAGACATCATTCTTCCCTACATCGAACTACTGCGACCGATACCTGGCGTTGCCTGGATTCCGCTTGCGATCTTGATGCTGCCGACAGAACAATCCAGCATTATTTTCATCACTTTTCTGGGCGCCCTTTTCCCGGTGGTGATTAACACTGTCCACGGGGTCGAACAAACCAATAGTGTGCTGATTCGCGCCGCCCGCAGCCTGGGTGCCAGCAAAAAGGCCATCCTATGGCACGTGGTATTGCCGGGCGCCATGCCTTCCATCGTGACGGGACTGGCGATCGGTATGGGAGTGGCCTGGTTCTCGCTCCTGGCCGGGGAAATCATCAGTGGCCAGTACGGCATTGGTTACTACACCTGGAACTCCTACACCCTGATCCAGTACCCGCAGATTATCATCGGCATGTTCACCATCGGCGGTCTGGGCACCCTGTGCACCCTACTGATCCGTCAGGCCTGCAACCCGCTGCTCAAATGGCAAGCGAAAGGAGGCCGGTCATGAGTACGGTTCCTGTGAACGACAATCGGCTCGCGGTACTGGACCACAGCCGTCTGCGTGCGAAAGCCGGCAAATCCGGCGACGAACGTGGGCGAATATCGGTGCGGGACGTAGACATTGTCTTCGATACCGCCAGCGGCCCACACGTAGCGGTGCAGAACGCCTGCCTGACAGTCCGCCCCGGTGAGTTCGTCTGTCTTCTGGGGCCTTCCGGCTGCGGCAAATCCACGCTGATGAACGCCATCGCCGGTTTTGTCGCCCCTACCCATGGAGAAGTCACCGTGGATGGTCACGCGGTTACCGAACCCGGTCCGGATCGGGGCATGGTATTCCAGCAACATTCCCTGTTTCCGTGGAAATCCGTCAAGGAAAACGTGGCGTTCGGTCCGCTCATGGCCGGCGTTGGCCAGAACGAAGCCAACAGTGTTGCCCGCACCTTCCTGTCACTGGTAGGGCTGGCCGCTTTCGAGAACGCCTATCCCAATACCCTGTCCGGCGGCATGCAACAAAGGGTAGGCATCGCCCGTGCACTGGCCAACTACCCGAGCGTGCTGTTAATGGACGAGCCGTTCGGGGCACTGGACGCCCAGACCCGCATCATGATGCAGGAGAACCTGCTGGATATCTGGAGGGAATTCCACAACACCGTGGTGTTCGTCACCCACGATATTGATGAGGCCGTGTTCCTGTCCGACAGGATAGTGGTGATGAGCGCCAGCCCCGGTCGGATCATTGCCGACATCGACGTTAACCTGCCCCGGCCCCGGGAACAATCCCTGCTGACCAGCCCTGACTTCATGACCCTCAAGCGCCAGTGCCTGGACCTGATCCGCAAGGAAACCCTCAATGCCTTCCAGCAACAGAACAAGACGGGGTGATTCATGGATTGGATAACGGTAACCACGCCTGAACTCGCCATGACCTGTCATAACAACCGGGAGGATGCGGGATGACCAACGCCCCCCAACTGATGGCCGGGCATTCGCCCCTGCCACTGTATGTCCAGATCCGTGACAGCCTGCGGCGCCAGATTCTGGATGGCACCTACCAGGTCCATGAACGCCTGCCGTCGGAGAACGAAATGATGAGTGTTTTCGGCGTCAGCCGGATCACCATTCGCCAGGCACTGCGGGACCTTCACAATGAAGGTCTGGTGTTCAGCGCACAGGGCAAGGGCACCTTCGTAAGCAAGCCCAAGGCAGTGCAGAACGTCCAGCGTCTGGAGGGTTTCGGAGAAGCCATGGCCGCCCAGGGCTATGAAGCCTCGGCCCGTGTACTCAGCATCCAGCAACGGAAAGCACCCAAAGCCGTTGCTGCTTCGCTGGATCTGCAGCCCGGCGACGAGGTGATCGAAGTCAAACGAGTGAGATACCTCAACCGCTCCCCGGTGTGCATCGAAAACAGTTACTTCCCCATGGACATCGGGCGACGGATGTTCAGCCTGGACCTGTCCGGTGACATCTTCCCCATGTTGGAGAACCTGTTTGGAATTCCACTCGGCGGTGCCGACATCAGCCTCGACTCCATCCTCGCGGATGACGAAGCCCAGCAATACCTCAACCTCAAAACCGGCGAAGCCATTCTCCGGGTTGAACGCCTGACCCATAACCGGGACGGCCGTCCCATCGATTTCGAGTATCTCTGCTACCGCGGTGATTCATTCAAATACCAGTTCCGGATTGACCGGAAATAGGAGCGCACCATGAAAATCAATGACATTCCTGTGATCGAAACCGATGTTCTGGTGATCGGCGGCGGCACTGCCGGCCCCATGGCCGCGGTAACCGCCAAGGAACAGGACCCCAGCCTCAATGTCATGCTACTGGAGAAAGCCAACGTGAAACGCTCCGGCGCCATCTCCATGGGCATGGACGGCCTGAACAACGCCGTTGTGCCCGGCCATGCCACACCGGAGCAGTACGTGAAGGAAATCACCATCGCCAATGACGGCATCGTGCATCAGCCGGCGCTGATGGCCTACGCCACCCGCTCGTTCCCGATGATCGAGAAGCTGGATTCCTGGGGCGTTCACTTCCAGAAAGATGAGACCGGCGACTACGACATGAAGAAGGTCCACCACCTGGGCACCTACGTGCTGCCCATGCCGGAGGGCCACAACGTCAAGAAGATCCTGTACCGCCGGCTGCGCCGTAACCGAGTGCAGATTGAAAACCGCTTCACCGCCACCCGCCTGCTCAAGGATCCGGACGGCAGGATTGCCGGGATGATCGGCGTCAGCACCCGCACCGCGGAACCTATTATCATTCGCGCCAAAGCCGTAATCATGGCCACTGGTGCCGCCGGCCGCCTGGGCCTGCCAACATCGGGCTACCTGTTCGGCACCTACGAGAACCCCGCCAACAACGGCGACGGCCATGCCATGGCCTACCACGCCGGGGCCGACCTGGCGAACCTGGAATGCTTTCAGGTGAACCCGCTGCTGAAGGACTACAACGGCCCGGCCTGCGCCTACGTAACCGGCCCGCTGGGTGGCTTCACCTCCAATGCCTTTGGTGAGCGCTTTATCGAGTGTGATTACTGGTCCGGCCAGATGATGCTGGAATTCTTCAAGGAGCTGGAATCCGGCACTGGCCCGGTGTTCCTCAAGCTGGACCACCTGGCAGAGGAAACCATCGAGGAAATCGAGACGGTACTGCATACCAACGAGCGCCCCTCCCGCGGCCGTTTCCATGAAGGCCGACACGTGAACTATCGCGAGCGCATGGTGGAAATGCACATCTCTGAAGTGGGCTTCTGCTCGGGACATTCCGCCTCCGGCGTGTGGACCGATGAAACCGGCGCCACCACCGTGCCTGGCCTCTACTGCGCGGGCGATATGGCCAGCGTGGCTCACAACTACATGCTCGGCGCCTTTGTGTACGGCCAGATCTGCGGTGAAAGCGCGGTGGAATTCGCGAAATCACGCAGTGAGCCCAAGCTGGACGAGAACTTCATCAAGACCGAGCTGGAGCGCATCCAGGCGCCGATGAAAGTCACCGACGGCATCCCGCCGGAGCAGATGGAATACAAGGTGCGCCGCCTGGTGAACGACTACCTGCAGCCACCCAAGGTCACCAGGAAAATGGAAATCGGGCTGGAGCGGATACTGGCCGTCCGCGAGGACGTACCCCAGCTCTGTGCCCGTGACCCCCACGAACTGCTGAGAGCCATGGAAGTGCAGTCCATCATCGACTGCGCCGAAATGGCGGCCCGCGCCTCCCTTTACCGCACCGAATCCCGCTGGGGGCTTTACCACTACCGCGTGGACTTCCCGGAACAGGACGACAGCGAGTGGTTCTACCACAGCCGCCTGTTCAAGGACGAAAACGGCCAGATGGCCAGCGGCAAGCGCCCTATCGCGGATTACCTGGTGTCTCTGGGTGAAGAGAAGGACGCCTACCGCAAGATGCGGGTGCAGAAAGCAGCCAACGCCTGACACCAAAAGGCCTGACATCAACAGATAGGGGCCCCAAGGCGGGCTCCTGCACTAACGAATTCTGCGACGAGAGAGGAACACCAACATGCCTATCGCCAATCACCACTCAAGCGTTCCCGTCATTGTGGACGAGGACAAATGCATCGCCGACAAGGGCTGCACTGTGTGCATCGACGTGTGCCCGCTGGACGTGCTGTGGATCAACGAGGAAACCGGCAAGGCCCACATGAAGTACGACGAGTGCTGGTACTGCATGCCCTGTGAGGCGGACTGCCCCACTGACGCCGTTACCGTCAACATTCCCTACCTGCTGCGCTGAGGTAAGCCATGAAAACCTACGACGATCCCGAACTGCAGGCCATTGCCGTAAAACTCACCTCTGATGATCCGGGCATCCGCCGGGTCGCGGTGATGGACCTGGTGGATTCCGGCGAGCCGGAAGCGGTGGAACTGGTCATCCATGCCCTGAACGACCCGGACACCAACGTACGCCAGGAAGCCGCCAAGGTCGTGGATGAGTTTGAAGCGGCTGACATGGCAGACGCGCTGATAGCCGCACTCAGCGACGGCGATGAGGTGGTACGCAACAGCGCCGCCCACGCCCTGGCAGACCTGAAAGATCCGGCCGCTGGCGAGCCCCTGCTGGAAGCCCTGGAAAACAGCACCGATGGTTTTGTGGTGTCCGGCATCCTGCGGGCCCTGAAGCCACTGCGCCTTGCTGGTGCACAGCGCCCGGCCCTCAAGCGCCTGGATGACAGCGACCCCCGTGTTCGCCGCGAGGCAGTGGCGGTGATTGGCTGGCTGAAACAGCCTGAAAACCTGCCTGCACTGGTGGAAACCGCACAGCACGACGCCGACCCCGAAGTGCGCCGGGCCGCCACCGGAGCGCTTGTCTATGCCACCCCGCAACAGGTCGGGCAGGCACTGATCAGCCTGCTGAACGACCCGCACTGGCAGGTACGCTGCGAAGCCGCCAACAGCATCGGCAAACTGGATCATCAGGCGGCCGCACCCGCCCTGATGGAATCCACCACCGACGAGCTTTGGCAGGTGC
>CAZFPG010000045.1:0-13592 GCA_964521055.1 uncultured Marinobacter sp. | reverse complement strand
GCATACCCCAGGATAAGGAGCGAGGTCTGAAAGGAATGCTTGCCCAGAACCTGGATATCCGCTGGCACACAGCCGCCGACACCGCGTATCCGCTCCCAGTACTCGAACCATTCCGTTGCATCCCCGGCGTCAAAGCCCAACTGGCCCTGCACGGTGTAGAGCCCTTTACCCTTCTGCCTCAGCCAATTCTCAAACACCGACAGGGCACCCGCGGCGTCGGGAGTGGCATAGAAGTTGTCACGCCAGTTGCCCTTGGCGAAGGCCTCACACTTGTCCCCAAACGCTTCCCAGGTCGTGCCGAAGGCAGGTGGTTCGACCCCGGCCTCAGCCCAGGCTCCATGGTCCAGGATGGCGGCCGACGAATTGATGCCAAGGTTGACGCCGTAAAGGTCTCCATTGACCCGGCAGGAATCGATATTATGCTGTCCGAACGAAGCGATGTTCAGCAGGTTCCCCAGGTACCCGTCCAGGGGCAAAAGCACGCCATGCCTGGCGTAGAGGCTCAGGTATCTGTAATCCATCTGGATGAGGTCCGGTGTCCGGGACTGTGCCACGAGCGTGACAAAGTGTTGCCAGTAGTCCAGCCACTCCAGGTAATCGGTGTCGACACTGACACCGGGATGCTCTGCCTCGAAGGCCGTGACGGCCTGGCGGGTAATGTCCGCCCGTTCACGGCTCCCCCACCATATGAAGCGAAGCGACGTGCCGTCAGCCCGCAGCCCGGGGAAACAGCCGACACCGGCAAGCCCAGCGGCCATACCGAGAAATACGCGACGGGTCATGCTGGTTGAAGTCATAGCCGGTGCTCCTGTTAATATGCTGCCCGCACTAAAGCGCAGCCGTCCAGTCCGCGATTGTTTGTAGGGCTTCCGCAGCGGGCATGGGCCTCGCAATGTAGTAGCCCTGTGCCAGTGAACAGCCCTCGCTTCTGAGGAACTGGAACTGGTGCTCGTTCTCGACGCCTTCGGCAACGCTCTGTATTCCCAGCGAGGAGCAGAGCCCACACACCGCCTGCACGACCGCCTGGCTGTCCCGGGAAGTCATGACATCATGCACAAACGATTTGTCGATCTTGATCCTGTCGAAACGGAACTTGCGGATGTAGCCAAGGCTCGAATAGCCGGTTCCGAAATCGTCCATGGCTATATGCACCCCCATCCGACGCAGCGCTTCCAGCAGCTCGAGGTTGGCCAGGGTATCCTGCATCAGGATGCCCTCGGTAATCTCCACCTCGAGACGATGGGGAGGCAGGCCTGATACCCGCAAAGCGGTTTCAACATCCGCCAGCAACGCATTGACGGCCCGGAACTGGACGGGCGAGACGTTGACGGCCACCTTGATGGGCTCCGGCCAGTTCATTGCCTCCAGGCAGGCCTGTTTCAAAACCCAGCGCCCTATCTCTGTGATCAGTCCAGTGTCCTCTGCCACACTGATGAACTCTTCCGGCGAGATAAAGCCGCGCTCCTGATGGTGCCAGCGTATCAGCGCTTCGAACCCTTCGATCCGGCGGCTGTCAATATCCACCTGGGGCTGGTAATACAACTCCAGGCCCTCCGCTTCCATCGCCTTGCGAAGTTCCAGCTCCAGTGTGCGCCGGGCATGGATTCTTGTGCCCATTTCCGGCTCGAAGAAGCAATAGCGGTTGCGGCCTTCGCTTTTGGCCCGATACATGGCCAGGTCGGCGCACTTCATCAGCCGGTCAGGGTCGGTGCCATCCCGGGGGCTGATGGCGATCCCCACGGATATACCGACGACCATTTCGTGGCCGTCGATGTCAAAAGGCAGGGCGATTTTCTCAATGATCCGTTTCGACACCCGGGTCGCTTCATCGCTGGTCGGCTTATCCGTCAGTAGCACTGCAAATTCGTCACCGCCGATTCGGGCAACGTAATCCGTATCTCGCAGGCAGGCCTGCAAGCGCTCGGCAACCGCAACAAGCAACTGGTCCCCCACCGGGTGCCCCAGCGTGTCGTTCACCGTCTTGAACATATCCAGGTCCATATAGAGAAGCACAACTTCTCGTGCCTGCCGGGCATCACCCAGCAGCTCACCGAAGATATCCCTGAACAGCCGCCGATTGGCCAGGCCGGTGAGGGTATCGTGGTAGGCCAGATGCTCTATCTGCTTTTCCTGCTGGCGCCTTTCGGTGATGTCTTCATGCACCGACACCCAGCCACCTTCCGGTGTCCGGGCGGTTCGGATCATGATGGTGCGTTCGTTGCGGAAATTGAGCAGCAGCAATTGTCGTTGGAAGATGGACGATCTCAGGTCACCGGGTTCGCCGTCACCGCCCAACGGCGTTGCACCGTTGGCGCTGCACGCCGCCATAACATCCGTCAGCGACGTGCCCACACGCAGATCATCAGGCGACAGCTGGTAGAGCGACATGAACCGGCTGTTGCTCATCAACAGCCGACTGTCGGCATCGATAAGGCACAACCCCTGCGGGATGCTCTCGATCGCAGCAGACAGCCGCTCGTACTGGATTCGTACCTTCGCCCTGGACTCTGAAAGCAGACGTTTACGGGCGTCCGCGAGGTCAACGATCAGGTCGTTGAAGGATTGCGCCAGGGCGCCAATTTCGTCTTTTCTGCGCAGCAGCGGGGCCGGAACCGCGTGGGACAGGTCGTCAGAGCCTCGCAGTTTCATCACAAAAGCCTTAAGGCGCTCAATGGGCAGGGTCAGTCTTGCCGCCACCAGCCAGCCCGCCGCCAACAGAATGACCGCAATGGCCACCGTTACACTGGAAACCACCCAACGGGCCTCGTCAATCGTCGCGCGGGTCTCCTCCAGAGCCTGCCCATAACGGGCCCGGGCTTCGCTCTCCATTCCCTGCAGTGCCCAGGCCAGGGCCATATCCGCCCGGGTCAGCGCCATCCGGGTGATGATGGTTCCAGAATAGAACAGACTTGTCCGGTCCCACACCTCGTGAATCCCCTCAGGCCCCATGATTGCCTGGAACAATGAATCCAGGAGTTCGTCGAGCTGGTTGCTTTCAACCACGTAACCATCCTCACCCAGCCGCGGCTCCGACGTCCGGAAGGCTGAAGCAAGGCCTTCCAGGGCTTCCCGGTTCTGGCCGATGATCCGGTCACCGTTGCTGACCAGGGTGTTCGAGTGGGTCCGGGACAAAGCATTGTCGATTTCAGTGAGCCTTGCGGACATCACCTCAAGGGACTGCAGCATCGCCCAGGCATTACGGCTGCCAGCGGCGGCAACGGCATTCGGGGACATCTGCTGCCCGTACCCGGAACGCAGACTGTTGATGATGCTGGCCATGCTGGCAATACTGCCCATGGCATGATCCAGCCGGTCCTCAAACGTCTGCTGCAAGGCTGCCTGGGTATCGCAGATGTCCGAGAGCCTCCTGAACGCACTAACGAGTTCGTCCTTGGCGGAGGTAACCTTGACCTCATATTCGCGGATGCCCACGTCCCGCAGGAAGGAGGTCAGCCGTTCAATCACCTCAAACTCTTTCGATACCGAGCCGTTCAGCACTATCTGGTGGGCGCCATCGGCTGTTTCGCAGGACTGGAGCAGCGCCTGGGCCTTGCTCGTCAGGCTACCCATCGCAGCGGAGGCGTCGATGGCATTAGTGAGCAGGGGAAGGTAGGTCTCGGTGGTATCCGTCACCGAGGTTGTAACAGTGTTGGTATAGCGCAGGCCCACCCAACTGCTGAAACAGGCAATCAATACCACACTCAAGGCGGCCCCAAGCGCCTTGATGCGAAGGCGGCTGACAAAAACCCGCAACCACTGTTTCAAAGTCGCCCCCTCCCACATGCGCGAGCCCTGTTGTCGAAATGCACTATTATGGGGCTCACCTAATCAGTCTAGCATGCAGTGTTCGCTATGGGGCCGGCCGTCGCGCAGCTTATTGAACAATCCCAACTATTTGTTTTGTTCGAGTACAAGCTATTGGAAATAATTGGAAATCGGGTATTTTGGTGGGACAGACCCTATTGGATGAAACCGGACCATGACGCCCCCCTACTTTCTCGGCTGCCCGCAGTGGCAACACACTGACTGGAACGACCGGCTTCCGCCGGGCCAGAGTCCACTGGAGCGTTACAGCAGGGCCCTCAACTGTGTGGAGGGCAACACCACCTTTTACGCCACGCCCAGCCAGGAACAGTGCCGACAGTGGCGGTCACAGGTATCCGGAGACTTCCGTTTTCTGTTCAAGTTTCCACGCCTGGTCACCCATGACCGGCTACTGGGCGGGGTGGGCCCTGACGTATCGGCCTTTCTCGACATTCTCGCCCCCCTCGCGGATGTGCTTGGCCCCTTCCTCCTGCAACTTCCCGCGGCGTTCGGGCCGGAACGTCTGGAGAACCTGTGGCGATTTGTCGATGCCCTGCCCGCGCCCCTGACCTGCACCGTGGAGGTCCGGCACAGCGCCTTTTTCAGCAAGGGGGAAGCAGAGAGGGCACTGAACCGTGGCCTGCGGGAGCGCAACATCGCCCGCGTATGCCTGGACAGCCGTGCACTCTTCGCGGCCGCCCCCGATAGCGATACAACACGTGATGCCCAGCGCAAAAAGCCCAGGGTCCCGGTGCACCTGCTTCCCGTGGAGGCAGCTCCGGTGATCCGCTATGTCGGCCACCCTGACCTGGAGGCCAACCGCCCCTTCCTGGCGCCTTGGGTTGACCGGGCAGCGGCCTGGATTGAGGAGGGGAAACAGCCTTTTATCTTCATGCACATGCCGAATAAGGGCGAAGCCCTGTCCCTGGCGGTGCTTTGGAATGAATTGCTGCGTGAACGGACAACAGCGGTGGACGCCCTGTGCCTCAATGAGGCACAGCCCCAGATGGGGCTGTTCTGAATCAGAGCAACTGCTGGTCATAAGCATACTTGGTCAGCTCTGCGGTGGTGTTTAATTTCAGCTTGGTTTTAATATTCTGCCGATGAGTCTCAACTGTTCTCACGCTGATATTCAGCTCATTGGAGATAGCTTTGCTGCTAAGCCCCTTGGCCACCCTGGCAAGAATGGCCTCTTCGCGCCGGGTCAGCTTACTCTCCACCGGATCCGTTGCTTCCCCATGGCAAAACAGAGTCTCGGTCGCCGCCCGACAGATATAGGTGGCACCATCTGCCACGGTGCAAATGGCACGAACCATTTCCTCAACCGACACGTCCTTCAGGATGTAACCCTTGGCACCATGAAACATCAGTTGAGAAATGTACTCCCGGTTGTCGTGCATGCTGAGGATAAGAACTTTCAGGTCGGGATAGCGCTCCTGAAAAATCTTCGTCGTTTCAATACCATTCATGTTGGGCATGCTGACATCCATCATGACAACGTCCGGTTTCAGGTCTTTCACCCGTTCAAGCGCTTCCAGTCCATCAGCGGCCTGGCCAACGACTTCAATCCCCTCCTCCTGTTCAAGCCGCGCCCTGATGCCTTCCAATACCAGGATGTGGTCATCGACCAGCATGACTTTCACTACGGGTTCTGATGCGCTCATAGGGCTGTTACCGTCGCTGTGGGGCCTAGTGTCCCTGTTATTACTGCTATGCCAGGAACTGCTTGAATGAGGCCATAATCCGGGTTCCGTTAACCGGCCGGGACGATACCTCAAACTCCCCGCCCAGAAACTCCACACGCTCGCGCATATTACGCAACCCTATGCCTCGCCTGGTGTATGCATCCTTTTCAGAAATTCCCACACCATTGTCGGAAATACACAAAAGTAGACCTTCCGCATCCTCTTCCAGGGTCACGATCAACCGGGTGGCCCGGGCGTGTTTCTCGATGTTGGACAGGGCCTCTTGGACAATGCGATACAACGTGGTGGCCACCTCTTCGGAAATATCACCCTGTGGCGCCTGAATATCAATATCCATCGCGGTATCGCTGCGTTCACGGAAGTCATCCAACAACTGGTTGAGCGCTGCCAGTAATCCCAGGTCGTCCAGCACACTGGGGCGTAAGTCGTGGGAGATACGCCGCACTTCCTGAATCGCCCGATTCAACACAACCCCGCCTTTCTCCATTGATTCGCGGGCGTCGGATTCAGCAACGGGAATACGGGTCATGGCCGTTTCCAACCGGTATTTCACGGAGACCAGCAGTTGATTGATGCCGTCGTGCAACTCCCTCGATACGCGGCGACGCTCCTCCTCCTGATGCTGCACCGTCTTGTGGCTTAGCTCTTTGAGATTCTGGTCCGCCAGGCGGTGCTCGTGCACGTTAAACAGAACTGCCGCGGACACCACCACGCCTATGGACAAAACCAGTGCCGCCAGGATGGCCAGCAGAGTCTGCCTGACGTTGGCGTCCACCCCCGCTTCGATCAAACGCATCTCGGAGGCTATATCGTCAATATACAGTCCGGTGCCAAACATCCACCCCCAGTCGGCAATCTGTTCGACATAACCGACTTTATCCACTTCCCTGCCCGTGGAAGGCTGTTGCCACAAATACTGGTAATACCCACCGCCACTTTCAGCAATCCGTATCAGGCTCCGGATCAGGTAATTGCCGCTGCTGTCCTGAAAATCGTATAGATCCTGCCCAACCAGGGCCGGTTGTGCGGCGTGGACCAGGTTCAGCCCGTCTTTGGTGTAGGCATAAAAGTAGCCGTCATCACTAAAGGATGCCTCCTGCATCAGGGCCACCACCTTGGCGCGGGCTTCATCGTCGTTGGGGGTGTTCTGGCGGATAAAGTCAATAGCGGTACGCATGATGGAAACGTAGTCTTTCAGCGCCGTTTCCTTGGACCGCCGCAGGTTCTGCTCAAAAGTGTGCAGTTCCCGTTCGGTCAGTATATCGCCCTGGTGCAGGGTCACTGCGGAAAATATACCGGTGACAACCAACAGTGGAATCAGGGCGAGCAGTATTAGTTTTGTTCTTAACGACATGACGATTACCTTGCCTTTCTGCGGCAGCCTGTCATAAGCACCTGCGAAAAAACCACTTCAGTTTAGCCTAACCGGCGGGAAAAAGAGCGGGCATGAAGAGAGTGCTCTCCACGCCCGCTAATACCCCCAACCTAGGAGGACATACCAAACAACCCGGGGAAGACCATCAGCGTGATCACAACAAGTACCTGAAGGACGATAAAAGGCACCACACCCCGATAGATGTCGATAGTACGCACACCCGGTGGCGCAACCCCCTTCAGGTAAAACAGACTGAATCCGAAGGGGGGTGTCAGGAAACTGGTTTGCAGGTTCATGGCAATCAGGATGGCGAACCAGAGCATGTTGATTCCCATGGCCTCTGCCACCGGCGCCAGGATAGGCACGATAATGAAGGAAATCTCCACGAAGTCGATGAAAAAGCCCAACACCAGGATGAACAGCATCGTGAGAATCAGGAAGCCCCATTTCTCACCAGGAAGGGACAGCATCCATTCCTCAACCAGCGCATCACCTCCGGTATAGCTGAAGGTCATCGAAAACGCCGTGGCGCCCAGCAGGATGGCAAACACCATGGCCGTCACCACGACCGTCTCCTGGGCGCTGTCCCAGATCATTTTCCACGAGAACTGGCGGTAAATCAGCGCCAGGACGATGGCCCCGACACCCCCCAGCGCGGAGGATTCCGTGGGGGTGGCAATACCGGCAAAAATGGACCCCAACACCACAAGAATCAACGCCAACGGTGGGATCACCGCCATCAGGGCGTCCCGGATTTCCTTGGCGCGATCATGCTCCACGGCCTTCATGGGAGGCGCCAGCTCGGGCTTCAGCAAGGTCGCACCCAGAATGAAGGCAATGTACAACCCGATCAGGACAAGCCCTGGCACTACGGCAGCCCTGAACAGTTCCCCGACCGGTATACCGACAACATCCCCAAGGATGATAAGAATGATCGAAGGAGGAATGATCTGCCCCAAGGTGCCAGACGCGCAAATCGTGCCGCAGCTCAGTTTCTTGTCATAGCCGTACTTCAGCATCACCGGCAGTGAGATCACGCCCATCGCCACAACACTGGCACCGACCACGCCAGTCGATGCTGCCAGCAGGGCACCGACCAGGATGGTGGAAATGGCCAGGCCACCCGGAAGGCCGCCAAACAGCCTGCCCATGGACTCCAGCAGCTGCTGGGCCAGATTGGTTTTCTGGAGCACGACCCCCATGAAGATAAACAGGGGAATGGCCATCATCACGGTATTTTCCATGATGCTCATAATCCGGAACGGCATGAAAGCGAACAGATCCATGCCTTCGGCAAACAATCCGAAAGCCAGGGCCACACCTCCGAAGGTAAAGGCAACCGGGAAGCCCCACATCAACATCAGCAGGGCCACGGCAAACATGATAATACCGATCATGCCAGGCTCTCCTTGTGCTCGGCGGAATAGGTTTCGCCCAGCAACAGAACCCGCAATGCCTGGGTGAACATGGCCAGGCCGCTGATGCTGGTCAGCCCCGCAGCAAGGGGAACCACGGACTTGACAATCCAGCGGTGGGGCAGACCGCCGGGGTCGCCACTGCCCTCATTCATCTCGTAGGCGTCAACCGCAAAGCCATAACCGTAATAGGCAATCAAAAGACAGAACGGCAGTACGAACAACACAACACCGACCATGTTGATCAGGGCCTTGGTGCGGTCCCTACGGGCCTCATAAATGATATCGACACGTACATGGCCGTCCCGCCGTATCGCAAAGGGAACTCCCAGTAGAAATGTGACGGAATACAGGTGCCATTCCAGCTCCTGCAATCCGACAGAAACATCATTGAAGGCATATCTCATCACGACATCGAAGGCCACGTTCACCAGCATCAACAGCATGGCAACCGTCGCGATATGGCCACACATGTTGGACAAGCCGCCAAGGAACTCATCAGTTTTAACCAACCCACGCATATGTGGATACTCCCGTCTCACACCAGTTAATCAGCTCAACCTGGAAACAGCGCCACCGGGCGTTGGCACTGTAGGGTGGTCGCAATCGGTGCGAACTATTCAACAACAGAAATACTGTTGAGGTAGGCCTTATCGGAGATGTCAGTCCACTTGCGGACTTTCTTGAGGTAAGCCAGTTGGGATTCGATGATTTCCCTGGCCAGAGGATCTTCGGCAGACTTCTCTGCAACCAACTCATCGTTGGCTTTACGCATGGCCTCGATCACTTCTTCGGGGAAGGTGCGGACTTTCACATCGGGGTAGTCTTTGGTGATGGTATCCCAGTTCTTGGCACTCTCGTGCGTGGACTGGCTATACATATCGTAGGCGGCCGTTTTCATGGCTACCTTCAGGATTTCCTGCAGGTCGGCGGGCAACTTGTCGAAAGTGCGCTTGTTCACCAGGAACTGGAGCTCCGTGGCGGGCTCATGCCAACCGGTGTAGTAGTACTCCGCTACCTGGGGGAAACCCATGCGCAGGTCCAGGGAGGGCCCCACCCACTCCAGCGCATCAATGGTGCCACGCTCAATGGAGGTATAGAGTTCACCCGGCGGAATGTTGGTGGGCTTCACGCCAAGCTTGGCGAACACCTCACCGGCGAATCCGGGAATACGCATTTTCAGGCCCTGGAGGTCTTCCAGCGAATTAATCTCCTTACGGAACCACCCGCCCATCTGGTTACCGGTATTTCCACCGGGGAATGACAGCAGGTTCAGGGGCTCATACACCTTCTGCATCAACTCCATGCCACCGCCATAGTAGAACCAGGCGTACTGTTCCGGCGCAATCATGCCAAAGGGCATGGTGGTGAAATACAGGGTATTGGCGACCTTGCCTTTCCAGTAGTAGGACGCAGAGTGGCCCATGTCGTACTGGCCAGCGCGCACCATATCGAAAACGCCAAACGGCGCCTTGTGCTTGTTGGACGAATCGATGGAGATTCTAAGCCGGCCATTGGACATTTTTTCCGCCATGGCGGCCATATTGCGCGGAGCATCACCGAAGATCGGGAAGTTGGGGCCCCAGGTCTCAGCCAGTTTGAGCCTGTAAACCTTTTCGGCGGCGTGAGAAAAAGAAGCGAAGAGTACAGAGGACAACACTGCGGCAATCGCAGTAGCCTTCAAGACTTTGTTCATTGTGTTGTTCCTGTTGTGGTTGTTTTAGGAATAGTGACCCTATAAGTCATGCCCGTTTTGAGCATGACCTAAAGAGTGACAGGCCATGAGGCCATTTTTTATCCGCTTAATTAACCAATTTTGGGCGCAAGACTACGCAAGGAGCTTACGGTATATACCTACGTAAATGGTTCTCGTGACCGCTTGTGACAGCAACAGCAGTTGATAATTATGACCCGCTGCGTTATTGATATACGGGCCGGGAGCCCGTCCCCCTCGCCCTCGGATGGCTATTGAGATAGGCCTGGTCCGATATAACGGTCCAACGGCGTACCTTCCACAAAAACCGGGATTGGGAGTCCAGGACCTCCTTGGCAAGAGGGTCCTGGCCGGCATGGGTTTTTAGCAGGCCCTGGGTCACTTCGTACATCGCTTCAAGGATTTCCGGGGGGAACGTACGGATCTGTACTCCCGGATATTCCACCTGGATAGTGGACCAGTTTTGCGCACTCTCGTATGTTGACTGGACATACATATCAAAGGCCGCGGTGCGCATGGCAATCCTGAGCACTTGCTGAAGGTGCTCCGGCAAACGCTCCCAGCTGTCCTGATTGATCAGGAACTGCAACTCGGTGCCGGGCTCATGCCACCCCGTATAGTAGTAGCGGGCAATTTCATGGAACCTCATACCCAGATCCAGGGAAGGACCAACCCATTCCAGGGCATCAATATGCCCTTCATCCATGGCACTGTAGAGCTCACCAGGAGCCAGGTTGACGGGTTCTACCCCAAGCTCCCGCAACACTTCGCCGGCAAAACCCGGAACCCGCATTTTGATGCCCTGAAGGTCTTCCAGCGTATTGACCTCCTTTCGGAACCAGCCCCCCATCTGGTTACCGGTATTGCCTCCTGGGAATGACAACATATTATGCTTGCCATAGACCTTCTGCATCAGCTCCAACCCACCGCCACGGTAGAACCACGCATATTGCTCCGGCGCCAGCATTCCGAACGGAACCGTGGTAAAGAAAAGCGTGTTGGGGTCAATATCCTTCCAATAATAGGAGGCCGAATGCCCCATGTCGTATTGGCCAGATTTCACCATATCGAAAACGCCAAAAGGCTCGTTGTGCTGGTCCGCGGAAACCACGTCGATCACTAACTGGCCATCTGACAGCTCTTTTACCATTTGTGCAAGATTGACGGTGGTGTCAGCGAAAATGGGTGCACCCTCACCCCAGGACTGGGCGAGGCTAAGCTTGTAGACAGTTGGCTCAGGAGTTGAAATTTCAGGATCGGCGGCTTGGGGGGCAGAGTCTGTACAGCCTGCGGACAGCACTGCAATCAACAGAAAAAGAACAAGCGCATTTAGTTTGCCAAGTTGTATGTACTGCATACACGATCTACCTGATTGTATTTATTGTTTAATATCAGTCGAACCACACGTATTCATTCTCGAGTCATAATCACGATGTGGCCAGTAGTTAACAATCCGTATAAATGACCAAAAATATACGCAACAACTACTTAGTATCGGGCAGAATAAAGCAGGTATTAATACCTACGCATTTACCCAATATACATGCGGCAATTCCTGACAACTCTACAAATTCTTCTTATAGGCCATTGTCTAGTCCAGCGTTGTCTCCATCACTGCTAAGTTACGCGGGCAGGCGCACAAAACGGATAACTTAGAAACCAACGAAAGAGAACCAATAAAATGAGACCAATAACTACAAGGAAAACAGGCCTTGTTCATCGCACACGCTTACTTGTCACCATGGCAGGCATGTTCCTTTCAGGCATAGCCCAGGCGAACAACTGCACTGAAATGCCCACCAACGATAATGTGTATAACATTGTCAACGAGGCTACCGGCCGATATATGGACGTTGCGTATGGCGCCAAGGAACGCGGCGCCCATATTCATCAATGGTCAAAAAATGACAGAACAAACCAACAGTTCAAGGTTCGCAGCCTTGGCGACGGTTACTGGAGCATCCACCCAGTCAGCGGTGAAGAAAGAAACATGTCCCTGGATGTGGCCGGGGGGTCAAACTCTGACGGCGCGGAGATCATACAATGGGAATATGAGGGCCAACGGAACCAGCGGTGGAAATTCAACCAGGCCGATAACGGCGCCATTAAAATCGTATCACTTCAGTCCGGCAAACTAATTACTGTTGCCCAAGACACCAATGGCTCAAAACTGTACCAGCGATCGATACTGACAAACCACATGGCCCCCCACCAAAACTGGTACTTCAACCCCGTTGACAGCAATTGCGGCAGCGACAAGACTGATAATGGCGATAAGGCCCCTGTCGGCTTTGCCAGCCTATCGGAACAGGTTAGCAACGGCGTGCGCACCACTACGGGCGGCGGAAACGCCACTCCAATTCAGGTTAACTCTTGCGACCAGTTGGCAACAGCCTTGAAGTCCAAAGGCCCGGCGGTTGTTCAGTTGCCGAACGCTACCCTTAAGTGCTTTAAACCCAGAACCGCACAGGCGTGCAAATTCACCTGCGGTTCATCAAGGTCACCAAATAATCCCGATAAAACGTATCTCCATATGCCAGGCGCGGATGGCTGTGCAGCCATGGTGAGCCCTGAAAGATACAAAGGGATGGTAGATGTAACCCGAAACGATATAGGAATGACCATCACGTCCAATAAAACGCTGGAAGGCCTGGGCCCTAACTCCAGAGTGGAAGGAGTGTCCTTCTCCCTGAATGGCGTGAAAAACGTTATTATCCGCAACTTTACCATTGCAAACGTAAATCCCCACCTGACCGAGGCCGGTGACGCCATTTCAATGAACAATACCAGTAACATCTGGCTCGATCACCTAGAAACCAGCATGATCAGTGATGGCCATCTAGATATGTACAACAGTAAAAATGTAACCGTGAGCTGGAACCGTTTCGAAGGGTTAAATCCTCATTTCTGCGAAGGCAGGGAGCCCTTTAACGGCTTCGCTCAAAATTCCGAGGTTACCTATCACCATAACTACTGGCGCTATAGCAACGGACGCAACCCAAAAGTGATGAAGAATACCCACGCGCATATCTATAACAACCTGTGGAAAGGAATCACCGGGCATGCCATTTCCGTGAACAGTGGCGCCCAGATAAAGGTTGAAGGCAATTACTTTGAGGATACTCACAACCCTCAGTGGTTAGTAGATAAGGATGGGCTCACTCTTATAGACTCGGACAAAATAGGCAATACCAGCAAAACCAACGTCCATGTCAAACGTGACGAAAAGACTGGCGAATTGAAGACCGTCCTTGAAGACAACAGAGTTAGCGCCCGGAATGATACGGGGCCGCACCTGGGCTGGAGCATACCATATGTATATGAACTGCAAAGTGCGAGAGGGGCTGCGCTTGATATAGTACGAAAAGGAGGCCCCCAGTAACCTAAAACCCTATGAATAGTGTCGGGCAACCAAGGAGAGGGATGCCCGGCACCTGAATACCGCCGTCAAATGGAGTCCTTCCAGGCGGCGGTTTACATGATGCTATGCCGGAAGAGTTCCATGCCAGACCGGCAGGGCCACATCTTCCGGCTCATCATTAGGGCCACCGGTACGGCTCTTGAACGCCCCCTCCTCT
>CAZFPG010000044.1:0-13596 GCA_964521055.1 uncultured Marinobacter sp. | reverse complement strand
GGCCCAGGTAGTTGGTTACCGCCTCCGGCAGGAAGCCCATGCGCTCGTAAAAGTTGATGCTGGTGGGGTTCTTGCGCTTGGACAGTTTGCTCTTGTCGGGGTTGCGCAGCAGCGGCAGGTGGCACAGCACCGGCATCTCCCAGCCGAAATACTCATAGAGCAGCTTGTGTTTGGGCGCCGAGTTGATCCACTCCTCACCACGCAGTACGTGGGTGATTTTCATCAGGTGGTCGTCCACCACGTTGGCCAGGTGGTAGGTGGGCATGCCGTCGGATTTCAGCAGGATCTGGCTGTCCACCTGGGACCAGTCGATCTCGATGGTGCCGCGGAGCATGTCCTCGATCTCACAGACGCCGTTTTCCGGTACCTTCATGCGGATCACGTAGGGATCGCCAGCATCCAGCCGGCGCTTGACCTCTTCTTCCGGCAGCTCCAGGTCCCCTTTGATACCGGGGTTCAGGCCCTGGGCCTTGCGCTCCTCACGGATGGCATCCAGTTCTTCCGGGGTACGGAAACAGTAAAAGGCATGCCCCTTGGTGACCAGGTCCAGCGCGTATTGGCGATAGGAGTCCTTGCGCTCCGACTGCCTGTAGGGCCCGTGGGGGCCGCCCACATCCGGGCCCTCGTCCCACTCAAGTCCGAGCCAACGCAGGGCTTGCAGGATGTCCTGTTCGGACTCATCGGTGCTGCGAACCTGATCCGTATCCTCAATCCGCAGAATAAACTGGCCGCCATGCTGCCGGGCGAAGCACAGGTTAAACAGCGCCACGAAGGCGGTGCCAACGTGGGGATCACCGGTGGGGGACGGTGCGATTCGGGTACGTACGGTCATGGAAGCATCCTGAAGGTTACTGCCTGGTGAAGGCTGTGCGTTGAAAGCCACGCATTATAGCGGCCACGGCCCTATTTCGCATGGGTGAACGTAAATCCTCTTCATCTGTCTGTTTGATTGTTATATTATAACGTATCGTTAATCTTCAAGGCCCACTTACTATGACCGTTAAGCACTTCGCAGGCGCCGCCACCGTCGGACTCGCCACCCTGCTGGGATCCGCCAATGCACTGGCGGCCACCCAGGTTGTCACCTCCCTCAAACCCATCGAGCTGCTGGTGAAGGCCGTCGCCGCCGATGACGTGGACGTCACTACGCTGGTTCCCCCTGGCTCCAGCCCCCACAACTACACCATGAAGCCCTCCCAACGCCGGGCACTGGAAAATGCCGATGCCATCTTCTGGGTGGGTCCGGAGATGGAAACCTTTCTGACACGACTGCTCGGCGGTGACGAGTTTCAGGGCCGCACCTACTCATTGATGCACGGGGAGGATGTACCCGAGGTTGATACCGACGATGACCACGACGAGCACGGCCATGACAACCACGGACACGGTCACGAAAAAGAAGCCGGTCACGGTGCCCATGATCACGGCGACGGTGAAGACCCGCATATATGGCTGGACCCGGCCCTGGCGCTGGATATGGCAAAAGATATACACAGGGTACTGTCACAGCAGGATGGCGCAGACGTGGCGGCCCTGGACACCAACCTGAAAAGGTTCGAGCAGAACCTGTCTACGGCTGAAAGTGACATCACCGCCCGGCTGGCGCCGCTGGCAGACATTGACCTGTTCACCTATCACGATGCCTTCACACGGTTCGTGGAGCACTATGGCCTGAAACTGGAAGGAGTGCTGACCCTGAACCCCGAGCTGTCTCCGGGAGCCAGGCATATTTCCGAAGTCCAGAAGAAACTGCAAAACGCGAACCAGCCCTGCCTGCTGACGGAGCCGCAGTTTGATCGCCAGTGGTGGCGCTCGATTACCGAAGGCCTGGATATTACATTCAGCACCTGGGATCCGCTGGCTACAGACATAGAGTCCAGCCGGACCGGGTATATCGATTTCCAGCATGGCCTGGCTGATGCGGTGCTGAGGTGCCTACCAGAGAACACCCAGTAACAGCGGAATGGTGACCATGGCCAGCAGTGTCTGGCCACTGATGATCCCCGCCATCAAGGGCGCGTCACCGCCCAGCTGACGCGCCAGGATGTAGGATGAGGTAGCTGTGGGCAGGGCCGCCAGCAGTATGGTGACCTGTACCATCAAGCCCTCCATACCGAGCAACAGGGCCAGGGCAGCCGTCAGCAGGGGAAAGACCACCAGTTTGGCGGCGGAGGACACCAGAAAAGGTATGGAGGCACCACGCAGCGCCTTCAGCTGCAGGCCGGCCCCAACGGTCATCAGGCCCAGGGGCAGGGCCAGATCACTCAATGGTTCCAGGATGCCTGCCACCAGCGGGTGAAATCCAATCTGGAAGTAACTCCAGGCCATCCCGACCACCGAGCCGATAATCAACGGGTTGGAAGCAATAGCCTTCAGAACGGGTTTCAGCTTAACCGCACCGTTTCCGGCAACCAGGGAAAACATCAGAATACACAGCAGGTTGAGTAACGGAACCTTTACTGCTACCGCTATGGCAATCAGAGACAGGCCCTCATCTCCGAGCAACATGCCTGCCGCCGCCAGGGCTACGTAGGAGTTGAACCGAATTCCGCCCTGAAACACGGAAGAAAACACCGGCCCAGGCCAGCGCCAGATCCACTGAAGGGTGGCCAGCAACAGCGTCATCGCCACCAGCATGGCTACGATCAGAATCAGAATATCGCCGTAGGCGGACGGCGGCACCCTCGCCTGGCCCAGCTTGAAGATCAGCATCGCCGGAAAAAGCACGTAGTAGGTAAAGCGCTCCGCCTGGGCCCAGAAATCATCCCCCGGGAACTGCCAGCGGCGGAACAGGTAGCCCAACAGGATCAACGCAAACACAGGCGTGAGTGCCTGTACCATTACCGGCATTAAAACTTACTCTCTGGTGAGGTTCTCCCGCGTCGGCTGCGCGGTACCCGAAGACAGCTTACTGTAGACTTCCGGCAACGCCGAAATCAACTCACACACCGTCACAACATGCCGTCCTGTCACTAACTGCCTGAGCCCGGCGCTTTCAGACGAATCCCCAACTGCGCCAGACGTTCACTGGGTTTGCCATTCATCACGCCTTTCAGCTCTCCCCGGGCCTCCTCTACAGATAGCCCTTTTTCCTGCAACAGCGCCAGCATTTTCCCGAACACCTCCCTGCGGCGGTTTCCCTTCTCCGAGCTGTCCCGGCGATTCTCGAAAAAATCCAGCAACGTGGAGCCACATTCACAATTCCTGAATACTTCCACGATGGTAGTGTCATCTTCATCCAGACTTTCCTTGAGGCCGCTTCGCCCTGGAATCGCCTGTGAACGTGTCAGAAACTCATCAGGTGATCGGTATTCCCGGCCACAATTGCCGCACTTCTTGGGGAACGCAGAGTCAGACAACGCCTGGAGACCATCAAAAAGTTCCTTGTCTTCCGGTTTCATGACCTACCCTCTCTAACAATGAACATTCTGACTAGCGTTTCTCCCAGAGCCGCTTCACAACCGCTCGGGTAACGTCGGCGACATGGACACTGCACTTGTCTTCCCCAAGGTCACTGCGCAGGGATTCCAGCGCCCCCTCATCCCTGTCCGCCGCGCCAATAAACCAGCCTTCCGCCGCAAAAAGCCTGGCCGTAGCCCGGCCGATACCCGCGCCGGCGCCGGTAATGAATATGCATTCGTTCATAAAGTGTCCTGTGTTTCGCTAAAGCCCTACGGCCAGGTGCGCCATTTTCCTGATAGAATAGCAGCTCTTTTCATTCGACCCGTTGACCCCAGCGACGAGTGACAGACAGATTCAGATTGGGCAGTAAATGAGCACGAGTATCATGGCAGAAATGCCAGCACAGACAGCGGGCACACCGGCATACGCTGGCAGCGGGCCATCCCGACGCTTCTGCGTGGCCCCGATGATGGACTGGACAACCAGCCACTACCGCTACCTGGCGCGCCAACTGAGCCGGCACGCCCTGCTCTATACCGAGATGGTAACCACTGGCGCGTTGATTCACGGTGATACGGCGCGGTTCCTTCACCACGATCCGGCGGAGTATCCGCTGGCGTTGCAACTGGGTGGCAGCAACCCACAGGAACTGGCCCGTTGCGCAGCGTTGGCGGAGCAATACGGCTTTGATGAAGTAAACCTGAATGTGGGCTGCCCCAGTGACCGGGTGCAGAACAACATGATTGGCGCCTGTCTGATGGCTCACCCGGACAGGGTGGCCGAAGGCGTACGGGCGATGATTGGTGCCACCGGCCTGCCGGTAACGGTGAAACACCGGATCGGGATAGATGGCCGCGAATCCTGGGAAGATCTGTGCGAATTTATTGAAAAGGTCTCGGAAGCAGGCTGTCGCACTTTTATTGTCCATGCCCGCATTGCCGTCCTGGAAGGGCTGAGCCCCAAGGAGAACCGGGACATACCGCCACTTAAGTACGACTGGGTCTATCAGCTCAAGGCCCGCTATCCTCATCTTGAAATCATTATCAACGGCGGCATCAAGACCTTTGACGAGTGCCGGCAACACCTCAGGCATACCGACGGAGTGATGCTCGGCCGCGAGGCCTATCACAACCCCTGGCTGCTGGCTGGCGTGGACACCGAATTTTTCGGTCAGCCCGGACCGGCACAATCCCGGCATGAGGCGTTGCGCGCGGTATTACCATTCATTCAGGATGAACTGGACCGCGGCATTTACCTCAGCCACATTTCCCGCCACCTGATGGGTCTGTTCCATGGTCAACCCGGGGGCCGCCAGTTCCGGCGCTACATCAGTGAGAACGCCCACAGACCGGGTTCCGGCATTGAGGTAATCGAGCAGGCAATGGCGAGGGTTCCGGAACCCGAGAACTCACCAATAGTCTCTGCCTGAATGCCCTGATATCTTTTACTGTCTTGTTCCTGTCAGGGCGGGCCGTTATTGTAGGGATATACCTTCAGCGCCCACGACGCGGGCGATCAATAACAAACCTATCAGGACGACAGGACGAATGACCAGCAAGCTCGAACAACTCAAAGCCATGACCACCGTGGTTGCCGATACCGGGGATCTGGACGCCATTGCCCAGTGGAAACCCGAGGACGCCACCACCAATCCCTCGCTTCTCCTTAAGGCAGCGGCCTCCGATGCCTATCGCCCCATGCTGGATGAAGCCGTGGCGGCTGCCCGCAAACAGGGTGGCTCCGACGCCGAGCAGCTGACGTACGCCACTGACATGCTGGCGGTACTGGCGGGGAAGGAAATTCTCGGCCTGATTCCCGGGGTGGTCTCAACAGAGGTGGATGCCAGGCTTTCCTTTGATACCGGCGCTACCCTCACCCGGGCACGCCGCCTGGTGGAGCTCTACGATCATCTCGGCATGGATACCAGCCGGGTACTGATCAAGATTGCCTCCACCTGGGAAGGGATTCGCGCCGCCGAACAACTGGAGAAGGAAGGCATTCGCTGCAACCTGACCCTGCTGTTCTCTTTCATTCAGGCGGCCGCCTGTGCCGATGCCGGTGCATTCCTGGTCTCGCCGTTTGTGGGCCGGATCCTGGACTGGCACCTGGCCGCCACCGGCCGCGACGCCTTCCCGGCAGAGGAAGACCCGGGCGTCCAGTCCGTTACCCGTATCTACAACTACTACAAGGCCAACGGCTACAACACCGTGGTGATGGGCGCCAGCTTCCGCAATACCGGTGAGATCGAGATGCTGGCCGGCTGTGACCGTCTCACCATCAGCCCGGCTCTGCTGCAGGAACTGGACAATGATTCCGGTGCCCTTCCACAGCGCCTGTCGGCTGAGGGCGCCCAAAGCTCTGACAAGCCGGGCACTATTGATGAGCGGCTGTTTCGCTGGGAGTCCAACGAGGACGCCATGGCAACGGAAAAACTGGCGGACGGTATCCGCCGGTTTACCAACGACCAGATAGAGCTGGAGAACCGCGTCCGCCGGCTGTCCCGGGCCGCCTGACTCCGGCAGAGGTAACTGCGAGGAGAGTCTCGAAACCATGATAGAGCGCCTGAAAAGCCTGTTCGGCTCACCGGAAGATGAGCCGACACAGCCCGACAACCATCAACTGGCCGTTGCGGCCACCGCGCTGATGGTGCAATTGTCCAGGGTGGACGACGACCAGGATGATGACGAGCTGAAAACCATCGTCGACTGCGCCGTACAGGCCCACCAGATTACCCGGGAGGAGGCGGAGGACATCCTGCAGGACGCGCTCGGCCATGCTGATGATGCTACTTCCCTTTACGAGTTTACCGGCCTGATCAACGAACAGCTGGATCAACAGGAAAAGCAGGTTCTGCTTGAAAGTATCTGGCGGGTTGCCTTGGCAGACGGGCGCATCGACAAATACGAGGAACACCTGATTCGCCGCATGGCGGACCTGCTGCACCTGAACCACCGGGAATTCATGCAGGCCCGCCATCGTGCCGAGAGCGCTGACTGAGCCTTAAGGAGCAAGTATGTTAGCCATTCTCCACCCGGATATCGCGCTGGACAGCGATGCCTATCGTCAGACCATGCATTTTCTGGAAAACCTGCCCGGGGTAACGGTCAGGGTTCATCAGGTTCAGGGTGCCAAACAGCGCCTCACTGAGGTGTACCTTCTGGGAGAAACCAAGTCCCTCAATAAGGAAGACATCGAAGCCCTGCCTGCCGTAGAGCGGGCCATTCGCATCTCCGATGACTATCGGATACTGGGACGGCATAAGGACGACCGCCGCCAGAGTGGCTTCACCTATAACGGCATTACCTTTGACCAGTCCAACCTGAACATCTTTGCAGGGCTATGCGCCGTCGACGTGCCGGAGCATGTTGAGCAGATGATGCAGGCACTGGGGGAAAACGGCCAGGTCTGTACCCGAATGGGCGCCTACAAGCCAAGGACCAATCCCTATTCCTTCCAGGGGCACGGCAAGGGCTGCCTGCCCTGGGTATTTGAGAAAGCCGGCAAGCATGGCATCAAGGTGATTGCCATGGAAATCACCCACGAAAGCCATATCGAAGAAATCGACCAGTGCCTGGAACAGCTTGGCCGTCCGACTGGCGTCATGCTGCAGGTGGGAACCCGTAACACCCAGAATTTCGAGCTGCTCAAGGCCATTGGCCGCCAGAGCACCTACCCGGTGCTACTGAAGCGTGGTTTCGGCATCACCCTGAACGAATCCCTGAATGCGGCCGAGTACCTGGCCAGCGAAGGCAACGCCAACGTGATTTTCTGCCTGCGAGGCATGAAGACGGAGGCAGGCCAGCCACACCGCAACATGGTGGACTTTGCGCACGTACCCGCCGTAAAACGTCTTACCCGGATGCCGGTTTGCATGGATCCTTCCCACTCGGTGGGCAGCCGTGAACGGGCACCCGACGGCGTTCTGGATGTGATGCACGCCACCGCACAGGGGGTGATTGCCGGTGCCAACATGGTGCTGGTGGACTTTCACCCCAAACCCGAAAAAGCGCTGGTGGATGGCCCCCAGGCCTTGCTGATGAACGAATTGCCGGCCTACCTCGAAGACATCCAGCTCTGTCATGACACCTGGAAAAAGCGCCAGCAAATCTACAACCGTCTGAAGGAATCCGCTACAGAATGATCGTATACGGGCACAGGGGCGCAAAGGGAGAAGCCCCGGAAAACACCCTCGCCGGATTTACCCATGCCTATCGTCATGGTGTCCGGCACTTTGAGCTTGACCTGGTGCTGTCAAAAGACGGCAA
Organism: uncultured Marinobacter sp.; assembly: GCA_964521055.1. Lineage (GTDB taxonomy): Bacteria > Pseudomonadota > Gammaproteobacteria > Pseudomonadales > Oleiphilaceae > Marinobacter. The sequence goes on along the minus strand of CAZFPG010000044.1, from coordinate 5,929 downwards.
GCCGGTTGTTGTTCATGATCTTACGGTTGACCGCACCACCGGACACAAAGGCAGTGTAGGCAGCTATACCGTCGAAGAGCTTGCGGGAATGGATGCACGGCGCAAGGGAAAGCCCTGGCCCCGGGCCATCGGAATTCCATCCCTGGAAGCATTGCTGAACGAATATCCCGATTTCGAGCACCTGCAACTGGAAGTGAAGAAGGACAACCGACAGCGTCTGAATGTACTCTGCAATCGCCTGATTGAAGTAATTCAGCGCAGGGACCTGTATGAAAGGGTGGCGATCACCTCATCGGATCAATGGTTCCTCCAGCAGGCCCGCCGCAGGGACAAGGGCGTGCGCATCGGCCTGATAACCGACAGGAAGTTCCCGAGACCGGTCAATGCTGCCGCCCGCCTGCACTGCGACTTCCTGTGCATCGGCTGGCGTATCTGCACCCAGGCAATTGTGGAAGATGCACACCGGCGTGGTATGCACGTGTCTACCTGGACCGTAAACCGCATTCACGACATGCTCCAGCTTGAAGCGAAGGGTGTCGACAGCATTATCACCGACTATCCGACCAGTACATGCATGTTCTTCGACAACCGGTCAAGGGCGGCCCTGCATCTGCCCGCGGGGCAGGACAGAGCCGACAGCGGCAAATCAGAAAATCCGGTTCAGACCGTTTAGCGCCGCTACCCGGTAAGCCTCGGCCATGGTCGGATAGTTGAAGGTGGTGTTAATGAAGTAGTTCAGGGAGTTGGCCTCCCCTTCCTGATTCATGATCGCCTGGCCGATGTGAACGATCTCCGCGGCCTGATCACCAAAGCAGTGAATACCCAGCAACTGTCGCGATTCCCGATGAAACAGGAGCTTGAGCATGCCAACCGGATCGCCGGTAATCTGTGCTCTCGCCAGGTCCTTGAAGAACGCCTGTCCCACTTCATAAGGCACCTTGGCTTCCGTCAGCTCACGCTCGGTTTTGCCGACGGAACTGATTTCAGGAAGGGTGTAGATACCCGTGGGAACATCGGTTACACGGCGGAAATAATCATCCTTTACGATATCCGAGGACGCGGAACGGCCCTGATCATAGGCTGCGCTGGCAAGACTGGGCCAGCCAATAACGTCACCGGCGGCATAAATGTTCTCTACTTCAGTCCGATAATGGTCGTCCACAGCCAGCTGGCCACGGCCATTAGGCACCAGGCCGATATTTTCCAGTCCCAGCTTTTCGGTGTTACCACTACGGCCGTTGCACCACAGGAAAGCGTCCGCGCGAATCTTCTTTCCTGACTGCAGGGACAGCACGACACCATGGTCGTCGCCATCCACGGACTCATATTCTTCGTTATGACGGACAAGCACACCGTTGTTCCGGAGGTGATAGCTCAGGGCATCGGATATTTCATCATCCAGGAAGGTGAGCAGGCGGCTGCCGGGGTTGATCAGATCCACCTTCACACCCAGACCGGCAAAGATAGATGCGTATTCGGAGCCGATGACACCGGCACCATAGATGATCAGGGTGCGCGGTGTATGGGACAGGTTAAGAATGGTGTCCGAGTTATAGATCCGGTGATGACGGAAATCCACATCCGGCGGCAGGTACGGGCGGGATCCCGTGGCAATGATGGCCTGCTTGAAGTGGAGAATCTCGTGGGACTTGTTGCCACGGATCTCCAGCCGGTTGGCGTCAAGAAAGCTCGCCCGGCCGTTTATAAGATCCACCCGGTTACGGGCATAGAACTGGGTTCTCAGCTTGACCTGTTTGCCAATCACCTTCTGGGCATTCTGCAGAACACGCGGAAACGAGAACCAGCGTGGCTCACCGATATCCCGGAACATCTGATTGGTATTGAACGTAATGATCTGCTTGACCGAATGACGCAATGCCTTGGAGGGGATTGTGCCCCAATGAGTGCAGTTACCGCCTACGGTGGGTTTATCCTCGATGATCGCGACACGCTTGCCATGTTTCGTCGCATTCATCGCCGCGCCCTCCCCCGAAGGGCCCGCGCCGATAACGACGACGTCGTAATGATGTTCTGCCATTCTGCAGTGACTCCTTATCTACGTCGTGAGGAAGCCCCTGAAAAGACCCTGCAGGTGCGCGCAGGCCATGCAGGCGCTTTTCAGAGGCTCCCGGGATTTTTATGGTTTTCTGGTGACGCCGTATCAGCGGGCGTTCTTGCTCGAGGCGTCGTAGGTCAGCGCCTCTGCTGATTTGCCTTCGCTGGCAAGGCGCTCATTCTCTTCTTCGCACTTCCGGGTATTGCCGCCGCAGATATCGCAGGATTTGCTGATACCCATCGCGCCAATACCCCCACACGTACCACTGATAGGTTTGCGGCCGAATATAACGCCTATCGACATACCTGCAACCAGCAGCACAACAATTGTCAGAACCAGCAGAAAAGTACCCATGAGAGGTCTCTCCGTTAATGTGTCAGGAACGAGGAGAAAGCCGGCGTATAATCCGTTTCAAACCCGTTTTCGCCCCGAACAATAAAGTAGGCGGCAATGTTTTCACGTGTCGCAAGCTCTTTTGCCCGCTCAAATCCCATCACGTTGAACGCAGTCGCCAGCGCGTCTGCCGTCATGCAGTCATCAGCTATGACAGTCACCGACGCCAGGTTGTGCCGGATCGGTTTGCCATCCTTGGGGTCTATTGTATGCGAAAAACGCCGCCCTTCCGATTCGTAATAGTTACGATAGTCTCCCGAGGTTGCCATTGCCTGGCTTTCCAGGGCAACAACGCGGTTGATCTGACGTTGTTCCGAAACCGGCTCTTCGATGGCAAGGCGCCAGGCTGTACCGTCCGGCTTACGCCCTGACACCCGGACTTCCCCGCCGATCTCCACCAGAAAGGCGGATACCCCTTCAGAGTCGAGGAAACGCGCAACTGCATCCACCCCGTACCCCTTTGCTATGGCAGACAGGTCCACATACTGGTTCGGGCTGGCTCTCACCCCTGGTGGCTCCTCCCGCAGTTCAAGCTTGTCATGGCCAATGGTCTCAAGCCGGGAAGCCAGCTCATCATCCCCCGGTACCTCCTCGGGCCGGGCGTCAGGACCAAAGCCCCACAGGTTGACCACCGGCCCCACGGTTACATCAAAAGCACCCTCTGTAAGCTCCGACACCTGCCTGGCCGTTACCAGAACCTCGTGAAGCGGTCTCGATATATCGATCCATTCGCTCTGGTCGTCCTGACTGTTAAACCGGGACAATTCGGAATCATCCCGCCACGTGGACATGGAGGCATCAACCTCTTCCAGCACATCCTCGATGCCGCTCGCCAGATTCTCAAGCCGATCCTGGTCTTCCTGCAATACCACATTGATATGATACTCAGTGCCGAACACCGGCCCCGATATCTCCCAGACTTTTTCCTCTTCCTCAAACGAACAACCCGCCAGCGCGGCAACAGCCAGCGCCCAGAAGGCGCTGGCCAGAACCACCCTGACGGGTCGTAACATGCTGAATGTCATTGGAACTGATTAACCCCCGAAATCATCCAGCATGATGTTCTCGTCTTCCACACCAAGATCCTTCAGCATCTTGATGCAGGAAGCGTTCATGATGGGAGGCCCACACATATAGTACTCACAGTCCTCTGGAGCCGGGTGGTCCTTGAGGTACCTTTCATACAATACGTTATGAATGAAGCCTGTTTCGCCTTCCCAATTGTCGTTTGGTTGTGGATCCGACAGCGCCACATGCCATTCGAAGTTATCGTTCTCTTCCGCCAGCATGTCGAAATCTTCAACGTAAAACATTTCACGCACGCTACGGGCACCGTACCAGAAGCTGATCTTGCGCTTGGAATTCAGACGCTTCAACTGGTCGAAGATGTGGGAACGCATGGGCGCCATGCCGGCACCACCACCAATGAACACCATCTCGGCATCGGTCTTCTTGGCGAAGAACTCGCCGAACGGCCCCATAACCGTAATCTTGTCACCCGGCTTCAAAGCAAACACATACGTGGACATGATGCCCGGCGGATGGTCTGTGCCCGGAGGCGGCGTCGCGATACGGATATTGAACTTGAGAACACCCTTCTCTTCCGGGTAGTTCGCCATGGAGTAGGCCCGAATGGTCTCCTCCTTGTTCACCGCCTTGTAGCGCCAGATATCGTGCTTGTCCCAGTCTTCGTGGAACTCTTCCTCGATATCGAAATCCTTGAAATTGATTTCGTAAGGAGGGCACTCAAGCTGGACATAACCGCCGGCCCGGAAATCCACTTCCTCGCCTTCCGGCAGCTTCAGTACCAATTCCTTGATAAACGTAGCAACGTTGTGGTTGGAGATAACCTCACATTCCCACTTCTTCACGCCGAAGAATTCTTCCGGCACTTCCACCTTCATGTCCTGCTTCACGGGAACCTGACACGACAGGCGCCAGCCTTCCTTCTCTTCACGATTGGTGAAGTGGGTTTTTTCCGTCGGCAGCATGGCACCGCCACCTTCCAGAACCTTGCACTTGCACTGGGCGCAGGTACCGCCACCACCACAGGCTGACGACAGGAAGATTCCGTTGTTGGCCAGGGTGCCGAGAAGCTTGCTGCCTGCTTCCGTCTTCAGTGTGTGCTCGGGATCATCGTTAATTTCGATGGTCACATCACCGGTGCTTACCAGCCTGGACCGTGCCGCGAGAATGACCGCGACAAGGGCCAGCACGATAACGGTGAACATGACCACGCCGAGAATAATTTCTGTATTCATGGTCTCGCCTTTTCGTTAAACCGAATCACCGGGTTGGTTACAGTGAAATACCTGAGAATGACATAAAGCCCAGGGACATAAGCCCAACTGTAATGAAGGTGATACCCAGGCCACGCAGGCCCTCGGGAACGTCACTGTACTTGAGTTTTTCACGGATTCCGGCCAGGGCGATAATGGCCAGTGCCCAGCCAACACCCGCGCCAAATCCGTAAACCACGCTTTCGCTAAAGGTATAGTCACGCTCCACCATGAACAGCGAAGCACCCAGAATGGCGCAGTTCACTGTAATCAGGGGCAGGAACACCCCCAGCGCCGCATAGAGCGCAGGGATGTACTTGTCCAGAACCATTTCCATGATCTGGATAAGCGCGGCAATGACACCGATATACGTCAGCAGGCCCAAAAAGCTCAGGTCAACGTTCGGCAGACCTGCCCACTCCAGCGCGCCTTCCCGGAGGATGGTGTTATAGAGCAGGTTATTCACCGGAACCGTGATCGTCAGTACAACGATGACAGCAATACCAAGGCCGGCGGCTGCCTCGATCTTCTTGGAGATCGCCAGGAAGGTACACATCCCCAGGAAGAAGGCCAGCGCCATGTTCTCAACGAAAATGGCCTTCAGAATCAGACTGATATAGTGTTCCATCAGAAGGCCTCCTTAACGGTGTGGCGGGACATCTTGAAGTCAGGCTCTTCTACCTGCTCCGGCTTCCACGTCCGCAGACCCCAGATGGCCAGGCCGATGATGAAGAACGCGCTCGGCGGCAACAGCAGCAGACCGTTGGGAATGTACCAGCCACCTTCGTTCACGACCGGCATCAGTGACACGCCGAACAGTGAGCCGGCGCCCAGCAGTTCCCGGAAGAACGCCACAAAGATAAGCAGCACCGAATAGCCCAGGCCGTTGCCAACGCCATCCAGGAAGCTCAACCAGGGGCCGTTCTTCATGGCGAAGCCTTCAGCGCGGCCCATGACGATACAGTTGGTAATGATCAGACCAACGAATACCGAGAGCTGCTTGCTGATTTCATAGGCGTAGGCCTTTAGCACCTGATCCACAACGATAACCAGGGAAGCGATGATGGTCATCTGCACGATGATCCGGATGCTGCCTGGAATCTGTGTACGAACCAGGGACACCGCCAGGTTTGAGAAAGCCGTTACCGAGATAACCGCGGCACACATGACCAGGGTCACGTTCATGCTGGTAGTCACCGCC
>CAZFPG010000043.1:5642-13596 GCA_964521055.1 uncultured Marinobacter sp. | reverse complement strand
TGCAAGAACATGGCTGACAATCATCGGGCTGATCATCATTTCACTCTGGTGACCCGTCAGAAGGTTGCGGTTGTCCGGATCACTCAATTCCATAATCAGTTGGGGCCGCCTGCCACCCTCGCTCAGCAGGTCTTCAAGTTGCAGATAGCCCACCATCGCCCGGGCGTCGGCCTCTTCTCCCGAGGCCAGGCGGTCACTGCTAAGCAGTACGATGGAATCGAAGTTGAGCGGTCCAACCCGTCTTAGTTCACCCTCCACCATGTAATCTGCCTCTACATGGCGACAGACCACATCGCGCTGGTCACCCAGATACCGCTCGATTTCCTGCTGACGTTCCCTGGCTGGTACCACCGAGACGATATCCACTTCAAAGCGCATCTGGCTGTAACTGGAGAATTCGCTGATCAGGCTGGGCACGCGGCGGTTCCAGCCAAGCACCAGAACCCGGTGGACTCGCTCAGAGAAGGCGATGGAACGGCTGACGGGCTGCCCGCGAGTAATCAGCGGTAGTGATGGTGCCTTGGCGTCCGGCTCGGTTTCCGCATAGTCCCTCGCCAGCATGACAACCCGGTCCTCGGCAACAATCGGGGTGTCCGATGGAGCCGGCATCTGCACCGCCCAGCTCTTGTCTTCGGGTTTCAGGATACCGAGCACAATCACCTGCGGTCGCCGGGATGCCAGCTCGCCAAGCGTCAGGCCGGCAACAGAATCGCCGCCACGTATATAGATTTCGCATCCTTCTCCGGCGGTCAGCAGTTCGTTGTAAATCTCGGACAGCCCCGGATGCAGGATGTTCTGGACCATAAGCCGGCTGATGGTGGCATCGCCGGCGACCACTTCCACTTCTCCGGGGTAGGCCCGCTCAATGACCGGGTGTTTGCGCATATCCTGGATTTCGGCAACCACAAATGGCAGGGGGGCGCCCAGATGCCGTGCCTGTGCCGCAATCGACAGCAATGCCTTCACCGTTTCCACGTCTGATGTCACCAGACTGCCGGCCTGATGGGCCGCACTCGGCACGATAACAGCAGAGGCATCCAGGCAAGCCACACGCTGCAAGGCATCGGGCTGGATAGCGGCCCCGGAACGGAGAATGATCTGACGCGCCTTACGGCCGATCCCGGGCTCATTGCGCAGCTCATGAACCTGGGCCGCCGAGGCTGTCTCGGACAGCACCACCAGCCGCAACCGGTTGGTGTCATGTTTTTCCAGGAATCGCCGCATGCGGCCGGAGGAACCCAGCAGCTCTCCCAGCAGTGGCAGCGTCTGGCTGGTCCATCCCAGCACCACGATATGGTTTCTCAGGGTGACCGGTGTCAGCCCGCGCTCAAGGTCGGTCATCTTGGCTATCAGCCAGCGGGTCAGGATCGCCACCAGCGTGCCCATGAACACCACGTAGCCGCTGATGGTCAGGATGGTGGATACCAGCCGTTGCCAGTTGCCCACGTCATCTCCCAGATAACCCGGGTCCGTCAGTCGCAGGAAGGCCCACCAGATGGCACCTCCCACATCCTCGAAAGGCGCGCCAAAGGGGATCACCAGCAGGCCGCCCACCAGGGAAATTATCCCGATGAACACACCCACCACCAATAACTGAAAACCAGCACCTTTAACCAGTTGACGTTCTACAATGAATTTAACGCGGTCAACAAAACGGAAGGGGAGCATGATCGTCCTTATTGAACAAGCCGGAAATGACCGTAGCATAGCGTATCCGGCAGCATCGATACGTTTAAAAGTTAGCCCCGTACCAACAACCTTGCCAGGGGCTGCCCATGCGTAGCGCCCTCAAGATCATTATTGGCACGGTTGCCCTACTGCCGGCAGGATTGGCCGCCGAGATCAACCACCTACCGCAACCCTGGCGTCAGGACGCGGTTGTTCTGGGTGCGGACAAGACGGCCAATGTGGAACGCTACCTTCATGAACTGTCGTTTGCCCACAGCCAGCCCGCGCCTTCCGCCATGGAAAACGGCATACGGGGAACCGCTGGCAGCGTTGGTACCCGGCGCCTGTACATGGACTTCCGGTTCCGCCAGGATTTCGCCTTCAACGAAGACCATCAGGGGTTCCTGCTGGACATCCAGCGCAGTGAGGACTTTGACGGCGGCTATGATCGCCAGCTCGTGGGGTTTCGCCACCAACTTACCAGTGCTACCGAAGTGTGGCTACAGGGGGATGTGATTACCGATAAATCCCGCGCCGATATCTACCTCAGCGGCCGGCACACGTTCGACAACGAATCCTGGGTTCACGGAAGCTGGATACTACCCGACTTCTACTTCAACGACAAAACAGACAGTAACGATACCGTGGTGGACAGGCCACAGAGCTTTTTCCTCCAGTGGCACCAGCCTTCTGGCGAGCACAGGACCACCGCCTCGCTTACCTACTCCCCGCCCTCCACCTTCGACAGCCGGAGTGAAGGGCTGGTTGTGGAAAACAGGTCCCTCAGGGGTGCCCTGACCCAACGGTACCAACTCGACGCCTGGCAACTGCGGATGGACCTGACGGGCGAACGCACCCGCAGGCAATACCGCCTGGACGGAACCTCCACGGACATACCCACCCGCAGGGACCACATCGGGGCCAGTGCGGAAGCGGTGTATACGGCCCACCGCCTGCAACCGGGTATCGGACTGCACTATTTTTATCTCAGGGAACGAGGGTATACCGGTCGCAGCCTGGATGAGATCGCTAACGTGCGCCGCAAGGAGCCGACCCTGTCGGGACACTTCCGGTTGCCACTGACCCCGGCCGTTACCCTGCGGCCAGAGGTCTACCTGAGCGTACCGGACATAGACCAGTCCTATTCGCAAAGTGATGACGAGGACCATCATGGCTTCACCGGCAAACTGGCCCTGCCACTGGAGATATTGCTGTCACCGAAAGACAACGCGGTACTGACCCTGGCACCCACGTTCTACCTGCACAAGGCAGGCTTTGGTGGTGGCAATCTGCAACTGCACTGGCCTATGTAGCAGGGACCAGACTTTCCGCTCCAATCGCCTCGTCAAGGGTTGGATAGAACCGGACCACGCCCTCCTCCGGTTTCACACCCGCCCTGGCCAGCGTTCGTAACGGCTGGAACTGCAGGTCCGCGATGACCACCTGGGTGCCGTCTGCCCGGCAGGTACTGATCAGTTTGTTCAGGGCCGACAGACCGCCCGCGTCCAGAATCGTCACCCCATCCATGTAGAGAATAAACCCGCGTGCGCTGGCCGACAGCTGCGCCAATTCCCCGAAGATCCGGTCAGCCGCGGCAAAGAACAGGGGGCCGTTGATCTTGAACACCTGCCAGCCCTCCGGCAGGCCCGCCCCCGCAACCCGTTTGCCACCGGTAATGTCCGTTACCCGGGTCATCTGGGCCATTTCCCGCATGAACAGCACCGCCGCCAGCAGGATGCCGGTGGTGATGGCAATCACCATATCCAGCAGAACGGTCAGCGAAAAGCAGGTAATGAACACCAGTATGTCGCTGCGCGGAGCCGCTTTCAGCAAATGGAATGATTTCGGCGCCTCGCTCATGTTCCAGGCCACCATCACCAGCAATGCCGCCATGGCAGCCATCGGCAGGTAGGCCAGTAACGGCGCCAGCGACACCAGCGCCAGCAGCACCCCGGACATCAACGACGCCAATAGCAGGCCACCAAGCCCATAGGTCTGGGCAATGGGGTAGAGAATCACAACAAAGGCGGCGGTGGGGCCGGAAATACTGAAACGGCTGCCACCGGTCAGTGCGATCACGAACCCGGCAATGAAAGCGGTATAAAGCCCGTACTGGGGCGGCACGCCACTAGCGATTGCCAGCGCCATCGCCAGTGGAATGGCGATGATCCCGACGGTAACCCCCGCCAACACATCACGACCAAGACGCTTTGCGGTGTAGCGCTCATCGATACAGGCCTCACGGAAGGCGTGGGCGAGTCGCAGGGAAAACAGGTAGGCGCGATGGGGCATTACAGCAGACCTCCGGGAACGGAATGTCGAGCATTATAGCCGCCTTCGTATAAAAGGGGGTCCGCCCACAACACAGAAATACGTCTACGTTGCCGTCAGATCGTTGACTTATCGCAATTATAAATTATAATCATTATCATTCGTATTTATGAGTGAGATAAGATGAGTCACCAAGGAATCCGGTCACATCATTTCCCCGCTGTCTGCTGCGCCCTTGTCATCTGTTCATTTTATAGCGCCTCCAGACCTGCCGAGGCGGCATCCAGCGACACCCTGTATCTCGACGAGCTCGTGGTTACCGGTACCCGCAATCCCCGGAAAGTGAGCGACACGCCCGTTCGTACCGAAGTGGTCTCACGGGAGGAAATTCGCGACACCCACGCCCGTACCGTCAAGGAAGCCCTGCAGAATGTACCCGGGCTGCTGCTTCGGCAGATCCACGGCAAGGCTGGCTACGAAGTATGGATGCAGGGGTTCAACGCCGATCGGATCCTGGTACTGATCGACGGCCTGCCGCTAACAGCCACCACGGGCTCCTCCGTGGACGTCACCCAGCTCGACACACTGGATATCGAACGCATCGAGGTGGTGAAAGGGGCCGTGTCGGCCCAATATGGCAGCTCCGCCATGGGCGGCGTGGTCAACATCATTACCCGCCCGATTTCCAAAGGCACCAGCGGTGAATTCACCGTGGACGGTGGCACCTACGGTGACCAGAACCCCAGCGGCGAATCCCTCGACTTTTCGAGGCGAAACGGTCAGGCCAGCCTTTCGGTGGGAGGTGAAACGGTGCGCTGGCGGCTGACGGCAAGCCAGAGGGAAACCGACGGGATCGACCCCGAACCAGAGACCTGGGCGCGCCCCGGCGATGCCGTGGAACGCACCAATATCGCCAACCGCCTGGAGTGGCTGCCCGTCGACGGGCACCGGATATACGCCCAACTGGGGTATTTCCGGGAAGATGCAGAGTCACATTACGTGGAAGCGAATCCCGGTAATTTTCTCAATGCCGGCAAGAACGAAATTGCCGAACGCCTGCGTGGCGCGCTGACGGGACAGCACAAGCCGGCGACCGGCCCTGAGTGGCACTGGAGCCTGCTGCACGAGAATCTGGAAAATACCACCGACAAGTACACCGCCACAGGCCGCTTCGACTTCCGTGACTCTACGCATACGGTTTCCAGGGCCTCTGGCTGGACCCAATTCGAACCCTTCTCCGCCCACCAGCTGCAACTAGGCACCGATCTCAATCACAACAGCCTCGAACAGTACAAGGACGGGAACACGGAACTGGCTGAGGATGACGATATTACCCGCAATGGGAAAGAGTTCTGGTTCCAGAACACCTGGTTTGCCGGCGACGACTGGGAATGGGTTCTGGGCGCGCGCTATCAGAACGATTCCGATTTTGGCAGCCACGCTGCACCGAAACTCAATGCCCGCTACGAACTGTTCAGCGACACGGCTACCAACCTCTACGTGCGTGGTAGCTGGGGAGTTGGCTATCGGGTTCCAAACCTGAAGGAACGTTACTACCGGTTCGACCACAGCCAGCTTGGCTACATCGTAAACGGCGACCCGACGGTGGACCCGGAAGAATCCGACAACTACCAGCTTGGGCTGGGAATCACCTTCACCAACAGGGCCTGGCTGGAGGTCAACGGCTTCTACAACGACATTGACCAGTTAATCCAGACCGAACTGGACACTGAAGCCACTGCGGCTCGCAACGATGGCGTACAGATATTCCGGTACGCCAACGTGGAGCGCGCCCGAACCCACGGCGCGGAACTCACTGCGGGCTGGCAGATACAGCCAGGCTGGAAAGTATCAGCAGGCTACACCTATCTGGAATCCAAAGACCTGCAAACCGGCGAGCGCCTGACCCGGCGGCCACGGCATCAGGGCCTGGTGTCCATCGATGGCCTGGCGCCCCTGCCGGGCATGAGCTGGCTGGCCCGCGTGCGCAGCCAGAGCGATGAAGTTGTGGATGCAGGAACCGATGCCGTCTCTCCCGCCTTCACCACCCTGGACCTGAAGCTCAATCAGGACGTCGGCCAACACCTGCGCCTGTTTACCGGCATCAACAATGTCACCGACGCCCAACGCAATTTCAACGACAGCAGTGATTTCGGCCCCGTGTCCGGCCGCTTTATATACCTAGGCCTGACATTGGGCTTCGGCAACAACCTGTAGTAACAATCATTCAACAAGGAACAGAACCATGACCCGTTCACAGCCGATTCTTACCGTTGCTATTGCCGGCTTATTGCTTTCCGCCTGTGGTGGCGGGAGCAGCAACGGCATCTCTGATTCTGAAGGCGGCAACGGACTGCCTGACAACGTCAGAGCACAGCAGGTCGATGCCAGCAGCCACGACACCGCCACCTACCTGAACCTTGAAACCGGTGACGTGCTGGCGCTGACGGAAGAAGAGGCCGCCGCTTCCAGCGACTGGCACCTGGCGTTCAGGCGCACCAACATCCAGCTCAACAGCGGTGCTTCCGGCCCCGGCCAGGTTGTGGGGGCAATTGCCGCCGACCAGGCGGACTTCTATACCAGCGATGGCGAGCCCAACAGCAGCGTTTTCCTCAATGCTACCGCCAGCAGCGAACTGGAGCATCTTCTGGCCCAGATGTCGGAACCCTCACGTTGGACTGGCGACGCTGTGGTCAGCGGGTTTGGCAATGACTGGTATGTGTACAGTGCAGGAAATATAACCGCCAACCCCGACAACGGCTGGCTGGTGCGCTCCGCCGAAAGCAACAGTTATGCCCGACTGCGGGTCAACGGCATTGACTTCCCGACCCAAACCGGCGAGGGCGTCAAGAGCTTCAAAATCGACTTTGATGTGCAGCCGCCGGCCCAGTCCACCTTCACCGGAACCGCCACCTTTACGGGTAGCATTTCAGCCGCAGGCGGCGACCTCTGCTTCGACTTCGACAGCGACACCACGGTTGGCTGTGACACCACCACCTGGGATATCAAGCTCGGCTTCGCCGGTCGGGATTTCTACCTGCGCAGCAATAGCGGCTCCTCCGGCGACGGCAGCGGGGGTGTCATCGGTGCGTTTGGATGGACCGATCTGCAAACCTACACCAGCGCCACCGTGTCCCCCGATGGTGGGGACCTTACCGGTCACTACGACGCCGACACCACCGGTGGCATTTTCTCGGATGCTTCCTGGTATGCCTACAACCTGCAGGGCAACCACAAGCTCTGGCCCAACTACCGCGTCTACCTGATTGACACCGACAGCACCGATGACGCATCGCCAATTTATGCGATGCAGGTTACCGGCTACTACAACGACAGCGGCGACAGCGGCCACCCGGCCATCCGCTGGACCGTCGTCGAACTGACCGCAGCAGACTGAAGAGACCAGACCCATGACCACCGAAACCACCCTTATGTCCCCGCGGGAGCAGTTGGCACAACGCTGGGCCGCCCTCCGCGAGGAGAACCCGAAACTGCGCATCCGCCAGGCCGCCAACCAGTTGCAGGTCAGCGAACTTGAACTGTTGCTCTGCCGCGAACCGGAAGACGTGCAAGCCCTGAAGCCGGAGTTTCCGGCACTGCTGGAAGCCATGGAAAGCGTTGGCGAGGTCATGATCCTGTCCCGCAACGAGTCAGTGGTCCATGAAGTGACCGGCACCTCCAAGGATTTCCACACCTCCAGCTCCGGCGCCATGGGGCTGGCGGTGGGGCCAATGGATGTGCGTGTCTTCCTTCGTCAGTGGCACAATGGCTATCGCGTCCAGGAAAAGGTGCGCTCGGGCCTGCGGGAAAGCCTGCAGTTCTTCGATGCCCACGGCCAGGCCATCCAGAAGATCTACCGCACCGACAATACCGACGCCGAAGGTTGGGAGGCATTACTCGGACGGTTCCTGGCCGGAACAGGCCCGACACCGGTTATTGAGCCGCCACGGCCGCCCCTGCAACGGGCCAACCGGCAGGAAATCAATGCCGAAGCCCTGCGCCAGGACTGGGCCAG
>CAZFPG010000043.1:0-5542 GCA_964521055.1 uncultured Marinobacter sp. | reverse complement strand
GCCAGGACTGGGCCAGCCTGAAGGATGTCCATCACTTCAACGCCATGCTCAAGCGGCATTCCGTTGATCGGCTGACGGCGCTGGAACTGGTGGGTCCCACCTATGCAAGGCGACTCGACAGTGGAAACAACGAGACAACAGCCCCCGAAGCGAGTGCCCTCGGGCAGTTGCTGACGCTGGTCCAGAACAGCCAGTGCCCGATCATGGTGTTTGTCGGCAACCCCGGCATTGTCCAGATCCATACCGGCCCTGTGGGGCGGGTGGTTCCCACCGGCCCCTGGCTGAACATCCTCGACCCGGACTTCAACCTGCACGCCAACGTAGCCTCAATCCTCCAATGGTGGCGGGTCCAACGACCCAGTAGCGACGGACCAGTCACCTCGCTGGAAGGTTACGATGCCAACGGGGAGCTGGTACTCACCCTGTTCGGTGCCCGCAAGCCTGGTCAACCCGAAGCTCCCCGGTGGCAAGGTGAAATGCGAACCCTGGAGCACCAGTTATGCGGTTGATTGCGTCCATACTTTCTGCCCTGGCACTGACCACGGCCCAGGCAACGGAGCCCCGGATCGTCAGTGCCGACGGTGCGATTACCGAAACCATCGTGGCCCTGGGGGCCACTGAACGACTGGCGGGGGTGGATACCACCAGCCACTACCCGCCGGAGGTCATCGCGGAACTGCCGAAGATAGGTTACCTCCGGGCCCTGCCGGTGGAGGGCATCCTTTCGCTGAAACCCACCCGGTTGATTACCACCGAGGAAGCCGGCCCGGAGCAAACCCTGGAACAAATCGCGGCCGCAGGCGTGGAAGTGGTGCAATTACCGGTGGCCAGGGATGTGGCGTCGGCGCTGGCACGGATTCGCCGCGTGGGTGAACTGGTCGATCACCAGGACGAGGCGGAGCTGCTGACACGGGAAATCGCCGAACAGGTCGATGCCTTGCAGCGGAGCATGGCTCAAAAGCCGCCGGCCCGGGTATTGATCCTGCTGGCCGCCGGCGACCATGGCGTCATGCTGGGCGGAAAGGACACCGCGGCCGATGCCCTGCTCAAGTCCCTGGGGCTTCAAAGTGCCTTGCCGGATGTAACCGGGTTCAAACCCGCCAGCCGGGAAGCCTTGCTGGCCTCAAACCCGGACGCCATCGTTATAGCCGAGGCCCGTCCCGGTCAGTTCCGCCCGGAGCAGTGGCCCGAACTGACACAGCTCAGGGCCTGGAGGCGGGGTAACCGGGTAACCGCCAATGCCATGATGTTACTTGGTTTTGGTCCACGCCTGGCGGAGGCATTGCAGACCGTCGCGGCCATCGTTCCGGATGACACCGCAATCAGTGATGCAGCGTCCGGACCCCATGCACGCTGAAGAAGCACGTCGCCTGCCAGTACCACTGGCCTATGGCGCCCTGCTTGCGCTGATCGCCGCTGCCGCCACACTGGCCATACTCAGCGGCGCCTACCCGGTCACCCTGCAGGACCTGGCGCGGATGATCACGGGGGGTGTGCCCAGCAATGCCACTGCCCAGTTCGTCCTCTGGGAGGTCCGACTGCCCCGCCTGCTGCTGGGATTGCTTACCGGTGCTGTGCTAGCCGTATCTGGCGCACTGCTGCAGGGGCTTTTCCGCAACCCTCTGGCCGATCCGGGGTTGATTGGCGTTTCCAGCGGGGCCGCCCTCGCGGCGGTTGCGGTTATCGTTCTGGGTGGCAGCGGCCTCGCCGGCTGGACGTCCTTCACCGGACGCTGGGCCCTGCCACTGGCGGCCTTCATTGGCGGCACCCTGACCACACTGCTGGCCTGGCGTATCGCCCACCGCCAGGGGCAAACCAACGTTGCTCTGCTACTCCTGGCGGGCATTGCCATCAACGCCATTGCCGCCGCGGGCACGGGCCTGCTGACCTACCATGCGGACGACAACGCCCTGCGCTCGCTGACATTCTGGACCATGGGCAGCCTGGCGCATGCCCAGTGGCAGGATGTGTGGCTGGCAGGCCCCTGGATGCTGACGACCCTCATCATTGCCCCCCTGCTGGCACGCCCGCTGGATGCATTCCTGCTCGGCGAACCGGTCGCGGGCCATCTCGGTTACTCCACCGCCTGGGTGAAGCGGGTCACCATCCTGCTGGTTGCCCTGGGCGTGGGCGCAGCGGTGGCCATAACAGGGCTGATCGGGTTTGTCGGGCTGGTGGTGCCACACCTGCTCCGCCAACTGTTCGGTGCCGGGCATCGCCTGCTCCTGCCCGCCTGCGCCCTCGGTGGTGGCGCATTACTGGTACTGGCGGATTGCCTGGCCCGGGTGATTGTTGCCCCCGCCGAGCTCCCAATCGGGCTGGTTACGGCGTTGATCGGCGGCCCGTTTTTCCTCGCGCTGCTGATGCGCAACCGTTTCTCCTGAGGTCATGATGACATCCTTTGCACACTCTCAACCGCCGGAACATCGAAGCCCGGGGCAGACAGGCTCCCTGCTGGGCGTGGACAGCCTCGACCTCTGGCTTGGCAACCGGCAGATCCTCGACAACATCAGCCTGTCGCTGGCACAGGGTGAGCTGGTGGCACTCCTGGGCCCCAACGGCGCTGGCAAGTCCACCCTGATACGGGCACTGGCAGGTGAAGTCCGCGTGCCGGGGCGGACTGTACGCTTCCATGACAAGGACATGAACCAATGGCCCAGGGCTGTGCTCGCCCGTCACCGTGCGGTTATGCCCCAGAAAGTCGACCTGCAGTTTCCGATGACGGTGGAAGAGGTGGTGGCCCTCGGGCGCCCACGGGAACCCCTCGCACAACGGCGGCGCATTATCCGCGCCCTGCTGGCACGGCTGGATATCACCCATCTGGAACCCCGGCTGGTGCCCACCCTGTCCGGAGGTGAGCAACAACGGGTCCAGTTGGCGCGGGTGCTGGCGCAGGTCTGGGAACGGCCGGACCCCCGCCTGCTCCTGCTGGACGAGTGCACCTCGGCCCTTGACCCGGCACACCAGCAACAGGTGTTCCAGCAACTGGCCCGGCTGGCCATGGAAGGATTCGGCTTACTGGTCGCGGTGCATGACCTGAACCTGGCAGCCCAGTACGCCGACCGGTTGGTGCTGATGAAAGACGGACGGATCTTCGTCGAAGGGTCGCCGGCCTCGGTGCTGACAGAGCAACACCTACGGGAGGTTTACGGGCTTGAGTCGCGGGTGGAACTGGTACCGGAGGGCTACCCCCTGGTGATTCCCCAAAGGCCGCGAACCGGGCAGCCGTTACCCCGGGAAGATTGACTGGCGGGAAATACCGCCGCATCGTATAGGCTCCGACAAGCTCCTCAATCCCGCCCGAACGGGGTAACCAGGTTAGCGGCTTCCTATGTTCCACGCATCCATCGTATTTTCCGTTCTGGCAATCCCGCTCATTGCGGGTTGCTCCCTGCTGACACCCGTGCCGGAGCAGGAACCACCGCAGACCCACTACCATGCCCCCATGGTGGACGCCGCCTCCGGGGCGCCAGTATCGCTACCCCAACTGGCTGAGCGCCTTGCGGACAAAGACGTAGTGGTGATTGGCGAGTACCACGGCCACCAGGGCTCGCACCTGTTGCAATCCCGGCTGCAGGCGCAACTGTACAGGCAGCAGCCTGACCAGGTGTTGACCATGGAGCAGTTCGATGCAGACAGGCAACCGGTCCTGAACCGTTACCTGAAAGGGGAGATCGGCGAAATGGAGCTGGTTGAAGACGCCGACGCCTGGCCGAACTATCAGCACGCCTACCGCCCCCTGGTGGAGTTTGCCCGGCAGCGAAAGCTGCCAGTTATCGCGGCGAACGCGCCCGCCAGCATTGTGCGCTGTGTCGGACGCCAGGGCCCCGGCTACCTGGACGCCATGGCTGACGAACAGAAGCGTTACATCCCTGAGGCGCCCCTTGCCAGCAACGAGGCCTACCGGGAGAAATTCTTCGACACCATGGGTGGCCGACACGGCTCCGCGGACAACAAACGAATGCAGAACACCTACTACGCCCAGCTGCTACGGGACAACACCATGGCCACCCGGGTACTGGGGGCCAGGGAACGCTACCCGGGGCATCAGGTGATCCACCTGACCGGTACGTTCCATAGCGAGGAGCGCCTCGGCACCGTTGCGTCCCTGCTGCAACGACAGCCTGGCCTGTCCGTGGCCGTCATAAGCCCTGTATTTCTGGAACAGATACCGGGCCAGCCCGGCGGTCTACCCGCCACAAAAAACAGTAACAAGGGCGACTTCCTGTATTTCCTGCTGCCCCTTCCCGAGGAATACCGGGACGGGGAACGCGGGCGTGAAGCCATGATGGAGGCATTCCGGAACGCCCCCCGGACGGCCTGTGAGTAACGTCTAGCGGGTAGCGGGCCGGGCCGAAAGAATCACCAGCGCAATGCCACCAAGGATCGCCGCGCCGGCGATCACCAGCCTCAGGGTCAGCGGCTCACTCAGCAACAACACACCCCCAACGGCGGCAATCACCGGCACACTGAGCTGGACTGTCGCGGCCGAAGTCGCCTGCAATAGTGGCAGCGCCATGTACCAGACTGCGTAGCCCATGCCCGAAGCAATAGCACCCGATGCAACGGCGTAGCCCATGCCCGCCATATCGATGGTGGCGCTGGCCATCATGACAAGGCTCAACACCACGGCCATGGGCACGGCACGGATAAAGTTGCCAGTGGTGACAGCCGTGGGCTCGCCGGCACCTTTTGCCCGCAGCGAATAGACACCCCAGGCGACCCCGGCGCTGATCATCAACAGGGAACTGAATAAGGGTGGTGCCGTAAGCCCGGGCAGTAACAGCCCCACCAGGCCGGAAAAAGCCACCACAAAACCCGCCCATTGCCACAGGTGCGGGCGGTCTCCACGAATGATGCCGATGCTGATCATGGTGGCCTGAACGGCGCCGAACAGCAGCAGTGCACCCATGGCAGCAGAAAGGCCGCCATAGGCATAGGAGAAGGCAGCAGCATAGGCGAACAGGGCCAGTGCGGAGCCCCAGGAGCCCTGTTTCATCGGAGCCCGGTTGCCACGAAGACTCAACAGCAGCCACAGCATTAACGCACCGGACACCAGGCGAACACTGGTAAACGTGGCGGCGTCGATATCAGTATCCCGCAACGCCGCCCGGCAAAGCAGTGAGTTGCCTGCAAAGGCGGTCATGGCAACCGTGGTCAGTAACAAGGTTCGTAATCGAGACAAGACAACACTCCCGGACAGACATATTCAGACCTATGCAGTGTAGGCGCTGGCCGGGAAACTGCTTATTACTCAATGGTCGATAACAGACGGCTACTAAAGACCTGTTCGTCGGAAGCACCAAACAACACGAAGCGCACCTGTCTGACATTCTCCAACCGTGGCAGAACCTGGCGCACCGTGCTCAGAGCCACCTCGGCCGCACTCTCCACCGGATAGCCGAACGCACCAGCCGAGATGGCGGGGAAGGCAATGGACTCAATGGCCTTGCTGTCCGCCAGTTCCAGCGCATTGCGGTAACACTCGGCCAGCCAGTGATCCGACGGTTCGTCAACGCCATAAACCGGTCCCAGGCAGTGA
>CAZFPG010000042.1:0-13621 GCA_964521055.1 uncultured Marinobacter sp. | reverse complement strand
CAGTTGCAATTTGTTGGTTTGTCGTCGGGTAAGGGCTCTTCAGTCAATGAAGAGGCTTCGGCCAATGCGGCGGCGGATGTCAATGACAAGGTGACGGCGCTGTTCCCGGAGCAGGATGATGAGGCTGTGGGTACGGCGCTGGATCTGTTCAATCAGATGTCCCGGCAGATTACTGATTCCTATCGCACCCTGGAGTCCCGTGTTAACCAGTTGTCCGGGGAGCTGTCCGCGGAGTCGCAGCAGCGTCAGGCGGAGCTGGAGCAGAAGGAGGAACTGGCGGACCGGCTTTCAACGTTGCTTCATGCACTTCCTGCCGGCGTGGTGGTTCTCGACAGCCAGGGTGTGGTGACGCAGACGAATCCTGCAGCAATTACCTTGTTGGGGGAGCCTCTCGACGGAGAGCGTTGGGTGGATGTGATTCGCCGTTGCTTTGCCCCGCGCAGGGATGACGGCCACGAGGTGTCGCTCAAAGACGGCCGCCGCGTGAGTATTGAAATCCGTACCATGGAGAATCAGCCAGGCCAGTTGATCCTGCTGACGGATCTGACCGAGACCCGTCATCTTCAGGCCCAGCTGGCCCATGCCCAGCGTCTGTCGGCCATGGGCAAGATGGTAGCCTCCCTGGCTCACCAGATTCGCACGCCGCTTTCTGCGGCCATTCTCTACGGCGGGCACCTGAGCCAGGACGACCTGGACGAGGAGATGCGGCAGCGCTGCGCTTCCCGTTTGATGTCCCGTCTGACGCACCTTGAGCAACAGGTTCGCGACATGCTGATTTTCGCCCGTGGTGAAACGCGGCTGGCGGAGGAACTGTCGGCTGGTGCCCTGGTTCATGCGCTGGCTTCTGCGCTGGACGGGCTGAAGCTGCCTGCCGGCGTTGCCGTGGATCTGGACAGCCAGGCAGACGACGAGGCGTTGATGTGTAACCGCGATGCCCTGGTCGGTGCCTGTACCAATCTCGTAAACAACAGCGTGGAAGCGGGTGCAACAAGCGTTGCGGTGGCCATTGCTTCCGCCAACGGCGAACTGGTGGTGCGGGTAGCTGATAACGGCCCCGGTTTTTCTCCGGAACAGGCCAGTCAGCTGCTGGAAGCCTTCTATACCACCAAGTCCCATGGCACGGGCCTGGGGCTGGCCGTCGTTCAGGCTGTTGTAAAGGCTCATCAGGGCCGCTTTAACATTGAAGCACCCACTGGTGGCGGTGCGGTTGCAACCATCTCGCTGCCGTTGCTGCGTTCCCTGTCGGCCAGTGGCCGGCGCGCAGGCACAAAAGAATAACTGACCGGAGGCAATCATGGCCAAAGCCCAAATTCTGATCGTTGAGGATGACCACGATCTGCGTGAAGCGCTGGTGACAACACTGGAGCTGGCGAAGTTCCGGGTGCGGGAAGCCGCCAACGCGGAACAGGCACTGGCCCGGCTGGCGGAATCACCGGTGGATATGGTGGTCAGTGATGTGAATATGCCCGGTATGTCCGGCCACGAATTGTTGCACGAAGTGCAGCGGCTGCACCCCGGACTGCCGATGATGCTGATTACGGCCTATGGCCAGATCAGCCATGCGGTTTCGGCCATGCAGGCGGGCGCCATTGATTATCTGGTCAAACCGTTTGAGCCGACGGTGCTGGTGGATGCCGTCTCCAAGGTGGTGGGCGGTGGCCGTCAGAAAAGTGGCGACCAGCCGGTGGCGGAGGATCCCATCAGCAAGCGTATGTTCCAGCTGGCGGCCAAAGTCGCGGCCAGCGACTCAACAGTGATGATTTCCGGCGAGAGTGGCACCGGTAAAGAGGTGCTGGCGCGCTATATCCACCAGCAGTCTCCGAGGTCGGAACAGCCCTTTGTTGCCATCAACTGTGCGGCCATTCCCGAGAATATGCTGGAGGCCATTCTGTTCGGCCACGAGAAGGGCGCCTTTACCGGCGCTGTGGCATCGTCTCCGGGCAAGTTCGAGCAGGCCAATGGCGGCACTATTCTGCTGGACGAGATCTCGGAAATGGACCTGAGCCTGCAATCCAAGCTGCTGCGGGTGTTGCAGGAGCGTGAGGTTGAGCGGGTAGGTGGCCGCAAGACCATTTCCCTGGATGTGAGGGTGATTGCCACCACCAACCGGGATCTGTCCGATCATGTTCGTGAGGGCAAGTTCCGTGAAGACCTCTATTACCGGTTAACGGTCTTCCCCATGCACTGGCAGCCCCTGCGGGAGCGCACCCTGGATATCATGCCCCTGGCCAGCGCCCTGCTGAAAACCCATTGCCGCAAGATGAAGCTGACCGGTGTGACCTTCGCGCCCGATGCCAGGAGCGCATTGATGGCCCACCAGTGGCCCGGCAATGTTCGAGAGCTGGACAATGCCATCCAGCGGGCACTGGTATTGCACCAGGGCAACACCATTCATGCCGGTGACCTGTGCCTGGAACTGGGCATTACCGGGCGGATGGACAGCGCTTCTGCAGTTGCGCGCCAGCCGTCTGCGCCAGATACACCTGCGGATGTGATCACTGAGGCAGGTGAAGGGGGTGCCGACACATCGTGCGGCCCGGCGCCTGAAGACCTGTCGCCAACCTCCCTGGGAGATGAGGTTCGACAGCGCGAGTTCCGGATTATCATCGAGACGCTGAAAAAAGAGCGCGGCCGTCGAAACCGGGCTGCGGAGCAACTGGGCATCAGCCCCCGAACGCTCAGATACAAGCTGGCCCAGATGCGTGACGCGGGCATTGACCTGGACGCAGAGCTGGCAGCTGCCTGATTCTCTCCACCCCAAAAAGACTCCTTCGTTCGGCACCTGCGGGTGCCGTTTTTTATGGGTTCGTCAAAAGACCGTCGCCAGTGCGAATCTCCCTTCCCGTATGATCATTAACTTAATGAAAAACAGGCAATAATTAATATTGGCCTGTGGTTTGCTTCAGAACCGGGAAGAAATATCAGTTCAATGGCTTGCCCGCCAGAGGGGCGATCCGGGAGAGTGAATCATGGTTCAGCGTGCTGACATCAACAGTGTTCTTTCTGAAATCCGCAACATGCGCTCGCAGATGATGGAGAATCAGCGGGTTGAGCAGGATAACAATATCCGCGGCCGGGTGGATGGACCCTCCCGGGTACAGGAAACCCCCGAAACCCCGAAATTCAGCGATATGCTAAGCCAGGCGGTGGGGTCCGTAAACGAGTTGCAGAAGTCGTCCAACGATCTCAAGACGGCTTACGACATGGGTGATCCCAATGTGGACATTACCCGCGTCATGATTGCGTCCGAAAAGGCGTCTATTTCCTTCGAGGCTCTCACCCAGGTACGTAACCGGGTGGTTCAGGCCTATGAAGACATCATGAACATGCCGGTTTGATAGCGGAGCAGACCCATGGCCAGTGTACCTGCCGAAACCTCATCCTCGAATATGCCCGCAGCGCGGGGGGACGACGCCGGCGAAAGCCGTAGCGACCTGATATTCGGATTCAACCGGCTCAACCTGCTGCGGCAGGTGGGGTTGATGGTGGGGCTTGCAGCCAGCGTCGCCCTTGGTGTTGCCGTGGTTCTCTGGGCCCAGGAGCCCAATTATCAACCCGTGGTGGGGGATATGTCCGGGTACAACCCCCAGGATGTCACCACCATTCTCGACGCCAACGGTATCGACTACCGCATGGACCAGCGCACGGGTGCTTTGCTGGTTCCCTCCGATGAGGTCTACAACGCCCGTCTCAAGCTGGCGGCCGAAGGTGTAACAGACGAGAAGACAATGGGCTACGAGCTTCTGGACCAGGACCGTGGTCTGGGCACTTCCCAGTTCATGGAGACCGTCAGTTTCCGTCGCGGCCTGGAAGGCGAACTGGCGCGAACGATTGGCAGCATGCGCACGGTGCGTTCGGCGCGGGTACACTTGGCTATTCCGGAGCGCTCGGTATTTGTTCGTGACGCTCGCACGCCGACGGCGTCTGTTTTCCTGGAAGTGATAGCCGGTCGTCGGCTTGAGCAGGAACAGATTGCTTCCATAGTGAACCTGGTCGCCGGCAGTATTCCGGAAATGAGCAAGGAAAATGTCACCGTGGTTGACCAGAGTGGCAACCTGCTGACTGGCCGAGAGGAAGCGGGTGATGGCCGCCAGATGGAGGATCAGTACGACTACACCGCCCGTGTTGAGGATCGACTCACACGCAGGGTGGCATCGCTGGTCAGGCCGGTTGTCGGTGATGGCCGGTTCCGCGCCGAGGTATCGGCTGATCTTGATTTCTCCTCGGTGGAGAGGGCGGAGGAGTTGTTCAACCCTGAACAGCAGGCAGTACGCAGTGAACGCCAGATGTCTGAGCAACGTGCCAGCGGTGGCGCGGGCGGTATTCCCGGGGCCTTGTCGAACCAGCCCCCGGGGCAGGCGACGGTGCCGGAACAGGCCAATGGCGATGCCGACGACGAAGGCCAGGCGCCTCCACCGGTCAATATCCGCGAGGAGTCTACCCGTAACTACGAAATGGATCGTTCGGTCAGCTACATACGCCAGGAACTGGGCCGGATCAAACGCTTGTCGGTAGCCCTGGCGGTTGATGACATGAAAGTGGTGGATCCCCAGACCGGGGAAGTCAGCTATGAACCCTGGCCCGAGCAGGAGTTGCAGCGCCTGACCATGCTGGTGCGTGATGCCGTTGGCTATTCTGCTGCCCGGGGCGACAGTGTTACGGTAATGAACACGGCCTTTGCCGCCGAGGAACAGGTGGAATTCGAGGCACCGGGATTCTGGGAGCAGCCCTGGTTCTGGGACCTGATGAAGCAGGTGCTGGCCGGGCTGGTTATCCTGGTGCTTGTGCTGGGGTTGTTGCGCCCGACACTGAAAAGCCTGTCTGGCGGAGGGCGTAGTGAGCGCCGGGGTGATTCCGATGAGGACGGCTATGAAGGTCTTGACGGTATTGAAGGCGGCGACGCCCTGCGCGAAGCCATGCATTCACAGGATGATCTGCTTTTGCCCGGGGCAACAGACAGCTATGATAGACAGTTGAATGCACTGAAAGGCCTGATTGCGGAAGACCCCGCCAGGGTCTCCCAGGTGATGCGCCAGTGGGTGAATGTTGATGACTGATGAGAACAACCGCCAGCCGGAGGCGCCACAAAAGCCCCAGCGGAAGATACCGCGGGTGGAGCAGGCGGCCATCCTGCTGATGTCGCTTGGCGAAAATGACGCCGCTGAAGTGCTCAAGCACATGGGCCCGAAGGAGGTGCAGCGGGTCGGTGTGGCCATGGCCCAGATGAAGGACGTCAGCAAGGACGACGTTACCTACGTGCTCAACCAGTTTGTTGAAGCGGTCGGCGGCCAGACCGGCCTGGGCGTTGGCAACGACGATTACATCCGCACCATGCTGACCCAGGCCCTGGGGGACGACAAGGCCTCCAGCCTGATCGACCGGATTCTCATTGGTGGCAACACCACCGGCCTGGACACCCTGAAGTGGATGGACCCCCGCGCCGAGGGAGACATCATCCGTTACGAGCATCCGCAGATTCAGGCCATCGTTATTTCCTACCTCGACCCGGACCAGGCGGCCGAAATTCTGGGCACCCTGGACGACAAGGTGCGCCTGGACGTGATGATGCGTGTGGCCTCCCTGGAAAGTATCCAGCCCCAGGCGCTCCAGGAGTTGAACGATATCCTCGAGAAGCAGTTCTCGGGCGGTTCCGCTGCCCAGACCAGTCGCATCGGTGGAGTCAAGCGGGCGGCCGATATCATGAACTTCATGGACCGCAGCATCGAGGGCGGCCTGATGGATTCCATCAAGGATATGGACCCGGACCTGGCTTCCACCATTGAAGACCTGATGTTTGTCTTCGACAACCTCAAAGATATTGACGACCGGGGTATCCAGGCACTGTTGCGGGAAGTGTCGTCCGAGGTGCTGGTAGTGGCGCTGAAGGGCGCCGACGATGGCGTTCAGGAAAAGATCTTCAAGAACATGTCAAAGCGTGCTGCCGAACTGCTGCAGGATGACCTGGAGGCCAAGGGGCCGGTGCGTGTCAGTGAAGTGGAGTCGGCCCAGAAAGATATTATCACCATTGCCCGCCGTATGGCTGAAGCCGGTGAAATCACTCTCGGCGGTGCTGGCGAAGAAATGATGTGATGAAAGATCCCCGCCGTAACCTCGACCGCATTCCCAAGGAGAATCTCACTGCCTACGAGCGCTGGGAACTTCCCTTGCTGGATGCCGGGGGCAACGAGGTGGCCCGGGAAGAGGACCGGGAGGTAAAACCCCTGACCGCCGCCGACATTGATGAAATCCGCCAGGCGGCCCATGAAGATGGCCTTCTGGAGGGCCGTGAAGCGGGATATCAGGCAGGTTTCAACGAGGGCCGGGAGAAAGGCCATCAGGAAGGCTATGAGGCGGGCCTGGCGGAAGGTCGTGAGCAGGGCACCGAACAGGGGCTTGCGGAAACCCGCAAGGAAGTGGAGGCCAAGCTCGACCGGCTGGAGCACTTGCTGGGTGAACTGCTGGTTCCCATCAGGCGTCATGAAGATGAGGTGGAAACCGCCCTCGTCAATCTGACCACTGTACTTGCCCGCGCCGTTGTGTTCCGGGAACTGTCACTGGATTCCTCCCACATTGCCGAAGTGGTACGCCGTGCAATGGCGTCACTGCCCTCCACCACGGAAAATGTGCGCATTCATATTAACCCCGACGATTATCAATGGGTCAGCGAGATTGCCGCGAAGTTCGAGGCCGCAACCTCTATTGTTGAGGATGCATCCGTGCTGCGGGGCGGCTGCAAGCTGGAAACCCGCCACAGCCTGGTGGATTTCACGGTGGAAAAGCGTTTCCAGAAAGCGGTCCAGGGCATGCTCGACAAACAGCTGGATACCGACACTGCTATTGAGGGGGAAGAGCTTGAATCCATGATGAGCGACCTCACCGACTTCCAGTATGGCGTGCTTGACTCCGACGAGAGCAAGGTTGAGGGAGAGGGCGATGACGGCGCATCTGGCTGAACGGCTGGCAAGACTGCAGGACTGTTTTTCCGGGGAGCCGGAACCGGAGCTGTCCGGGCGCCTGACGCGGATGGTTGGCCTCACGCTGGAATGTGTGGGTTGTCCGATGGTGGTGGGCGACCGCTGTGTGATTACCGGGCAGGGTGCCGGCACCGTGGAAGCCGAAGTGGTGGGTTTTGAGGACGACCGTGTCTATCTGATGCCCCTGACCGCCATTGAAGGGCTGCGCCCCGGTGCCAGGGTGGTGCCGCTATCGGTGGCCAGCCGCGTACCGGTCGGTCCGGAGCTGCTGGGGCGAGTGGTTAACGGCAATGGTGAGCCGCTTGATGGCAAGGGTCCATTGCAGTCGGAAGCTCGCGTTTCCCTGAGTGGCGACATCATTAACCCGTTGGACCGTGCTCCGGTCCGTCAGTCCATGGATGTGGGAATCAGGGCCATCAACGCGCTGATGACCGTGGGCCAGGGGCAGCGCCTGGGCCTGTTTGCCGGCAGTGGTGTCGGTAAAAGTGTATTGCTGGGCATGATGACCCGTTTTACCGATGCAGATATCACCGTGGTCGGGCTGATCGGGGAGCGGGGCCGCGAGGTAAAGGAGTTTATTGAAGACATACTGGGGGATGAGGGCCTGGACCGCTCCGTGGTGGTTGCCTCGCCTGCCGACGATTCGCCGCTGATGCGTTTGCGGGCCGCCATGCTGACCACCCGTATCGCGGAATACTACCGCGACCAGGGTAAGCGCGTACTGTTGCTGATGGACTCCCTGACCCGTTATGCCCAGGCCCAGCGGGAAATCGCCCTGGCTGTGGGTGAGCCGCCAGCGACCAAGGGCTACCCGCCATCAGTATTCGCAAAGCTGCCGCAACTGGTGGAAAGAACCGGTAATGGCCGGCCCGGTGGCGGTTCCATAACCGCATTCTATACGGTCCTGACAGAAGGTGACGATCAGCAGGACCCGATCGCGGACGCCGCCCGGGCCATTCTGGATGGCCACATCGTCCTGTCCCGGCGTCTGGCGGAGGAGGGACACTACCCCGCCATCGACGTGGAGGCGTCCATCAGCCGTGTCATGCCCCAGGTCACGGAGCCGGAGCATTTCTCCCGCGCCCAGCGTTTCAAGCAGGTCTACTCCCGTTACCAGCAGGCCCGCGACCTGATCAGCGTTGGCGCCTACGTAAAAGGGTCGGATCCGGAGACCGACTTTGCCATTGCCCATATCGGTAACATGGGGCAGTTTCTGCAGCAGGGGCTGAACGAAAGTGCGCCCCTGGAAGACAGCATCCAGCAACTGCTGGCGGTGGTGCCGGAAAGACGTTCTCCCGACCGCCCGAAAACCCCGCCTGCCGCCGCTGGCGGAGGTAACTGATGTTGCGGTCCGAGCGGCTGGCGGTGGTGCTGGCGCTGGAAGAGCGCAAGGAAAAGGCAGCGCTGGAGAAAATGGCCGAGGCCCAGAAGCATCATGAAGCCCAGCGCCAGCAGATTGAAAACCTGGAGCGCTACCAGTCAGAGTACCGGGAACAGATCCGTAGCAGCCAGACAGGTGTGGTGTCGGTGGCACGGCTGCAGGGCTGGCAGGCGTTTATTGCCCAGTTGGACCAGGTGATCGCCCATCAACAGACATTGCTGGTGAAGGCGGAAGACCGGCTTCGGGCCTGCCGCGAGGAGTGGCAACGGGCCTGGGAGAGACGCCGGGGCATGGAAAAGTATATTGAAACCTGCCGCCGCCAGGAGCAGCGGGAACAGGACCTGAGGGAGCAGAAACAGATGGATGAGGCTGCCGGACGAATCCTGGCAAGGCGGCGCTGAAACTTGTAATCCGGATGCAAATTCAGCGTGGTGAGCTATCCTTTACCACAGGATGCCCCCGAGGCTCATTCAGATTCCTGTTACCACGCTCGACTTCATGGAGGCTCCGGAATGCCAATTCAGACGCATCGCAGTGAGGACGGTCAGACCCTGACCATAAAAATTGAAGGGCGCTTCGACTTCAGTACCCATCAGGCCTTTCGTGATGCCTACGAACATGGTGACGAAAATGTAAGGGCCTTCGTGGTGGACCTCTCCGACACCACCTATCTGGACAGCTCGGCCCTGGGCATGCTGTTGTTGCTGCGAGACTATGCCGGCGGCGACAGCGCGAAGATTCGCATTGAGAACTGCAACAATGACGTGCGGCGTATATTGTCCATCTCCAATTTTGAACAGTTGTTTGCGATCCGCTGAATCATGACATCGCAGGGTCGGGGAGGTTCGTTGTGGATGATTCACTCTCAGACAACCGGCCGCTGAGGATACTGATTGCCGATGACAGCGACAGTGACCGTCTGATTCTGAAAACACTTCTCCGTCGCCTTGGCCATGAGGTTGAGGATGCCCGGAATGGTGCGGACGCCGTTGCTATTTTCCGCGATTCCGACGCTGATATTGTGCTGCTGGACGCATTGATGCCGGTTATGGACGGCATGGAGGCGGCTCATCACATCAAGGCACTGGCGGGGGAGCGCCTGGTGCCGCTTATCTTCCTGACCTCGCTGTCTGACGCCGACGCACTGGCCCGGTGCCTTGAGGCCGGCGGTGACGATTTTCTGACGAAGCCCTACAACCGCATCATCATCGAAGCCAAGATCAACGCCTTCAACCGTATGCGGCTGATGCACCGGACCCTGAGCCAGCACCGGGATCTGATTCGCGACCGCAACCGCCAGCTTCTTGAAGAGCAGGAAATTGCCAAGCGTGTGTTCGACAACGTGGCCCACACTGGCTGCCTGGACGCACCGAATATTCGCTATCACGCGTCACCCATGTCGATTTTCAACGGCGATGTCCTGTTTGCGTGTCCGCGCCCGGCGGGAGGAATGCAGATACTTGTTGGCGACTTTACGGGCCATGGTTTGCCTGCGGCGATCGGTGCCATGCCGGTAGCCGAGATTTTCTACGGCATGACCAGCAAAGGGTTCAGCGGCAGCGATGTGCTCCGGGAAATTAACCAGAAGCTTGGCCGTATCCTGCCTACCGGCATGTTCTGTTGCGCAGCAATGATCCAGGCTGACTTTCACCTCAACCAGTTGCAGATATGGAACGGGGGGCTGCCGGATGGCGTTCTGGTAAGGAAGGGGGGAATGCTGGAAAATATTGTATCCCGGCACCTGCCACTGGGTGTGCTGGGTGCCGCACGCTTTGATGCGGGCATGGAGGTGTTCCGCACTGAGCCCGGAGATACCCTGCTGATGATGACCGATGGCGTGATGGAAGCGGAAAATCGCCACGGCGAGATGTACGGCGAGGAGCGCCTCAAGCGTTCGCTTGATGCCGCCGGCAATGCGGAATCGCCCTTTGATGTGGTAATGGCCGGTATTCAAGGATTCACTGGCAAACAACCGGAACAGGATGATGTAACCTTACTTTCGCTGGAAATGGTGGAGGAATCGGAGCTTGCCGGGGTATCTGAACGTTTGCCGCAATCGGCGCTAGAGGGGCCCGCAGAGTGGCATTGTGTCTACGAAATCCAGGACCGTTCGCTGGGGCAGTTCAGTCCGTTGCCGTTGTTGCTTCATATCTGTATGGAGGTGCCGGGCCTGCGGCGCAAAAGTGGCGAGATCTACACACTGCTGTCGGAGCTGTATACCAACGCTCTGGAGCACGGTGTATTGGGCCTGTCCTCGGACTGGAAAGCCACGCCGGACGGGTTTGGCCGTTATTATGCCGAGCGGGAGCGACGTTTGCAGTCGGTGTACGACCATTTCATCCGGTTTACCCTGACCCACACCATGACGGATGGGGGAGGGCAGCTGACCATTGTGTGTGAAGACAGCGGGAGCGGATTCGATTACGGTGATGTCTCCGCAGCGGCTGATGAAAACGGTTATTCCGGGCGGGGGCTGATGCTGCTGCGGAAGCTGGGGCGTTCCCTCACCTTTCGTGAATATGGCACCCGGGCGGAAATTGTATATGATTGGCATTTTTCCGAGGTCACTGCCCGGGAGGGTAGTTCCAACACATAAACAGGGGGTTGGTCATGACGGACACGCCACACCTTGATCAAGAGGCACTTTCCGAGCTGCAGGATGTGATGGAGGATGAATTCGATATCCTGATCAACACCTACATCAAGGATTCCTCGGATCGCATCAAGCACCTGCGTTCGGCACTGGATCAGGAAGACGCGGACAGGTTTGCCAAATCCGCACATAGTTTCAAGGGCAGTTGCATCAATATTGGTGCGCCGCGCCTGGGAGAGCTGTGTTCTGACGCTGAAAAGGCCGGCCGTGACAGCCGCCTGGGGGAGGCTGCCGCCATGGTCGATGCCATCGAGAGCGAATTCCGGCGGGTAGAGAAAACGCTGCGGCGGTTTCTGGAGTAGCACGGCTTTCCTCGAAATGGCACCGCTTTTGCTAAGTAACTGCTAAATAACCCGGTAACGCAGACAGATGCATTCCGATCGGCAAAAAGCGGCAAGAGGTTGCCATGTCCCAGATGGTTCTTCCCCAGACACCCCCACAGGGGCCGAAGTCCGATAATGGCGTAAAGCCTGCGTCGGATGGCCGTGAGAAAAACGGTGACAGTAGTTTTGACTCTGTTTCCCGCGCCGAGCAGCAGCGCCTCGATAAAAAACAGGCGGAAAAACGGAACCAGGCTCGCGCCGACGAAACTGCCCGAAATGACCGTAATGAACAGGTACGGCAGGACAAAAGCAGCGACAAACGCCCGGAAGGCCGCAAAGAAACCGCGGCGGACACAGAAACCAGCACCCGGGACAGCCGCGCCAAAGGTGAGGCCGGCGAATCATCGGTAACGGCCGATACCGCACCCGCCACCGAAGAAACTGTTGCACAACAGGCAACTGACCAGGACCTGCCGGAAGAGGCCATTCCACTGACCTTTGCCGGCCTGCAGGCATTATTGATGCCGGCCGAGGGAGCTGATGGGGATACCCTGCCGCTGCCCAGCGCAAAAAGCGGTGGCCAGGCTGGCAACAATGGCGTAATGCCAGGTGTGCAGGCGTTTGCCGGCATCATGGCGGGGATGCCTGGCGCCGCCGGCAACAAACCGGGCCCGGGCAATGGCCAGAGTGCGGGAGCAGGAGCCGGCCTGGCCCTGACCGAAGCGTTTATGTCTGGCCTATCTGGCGACTCGAGCCGTACCCAGGAGACGCCATCTGTCCAGGGGGCCATACGCTTTCAGGCAGCGGCGGAACTGGCCAGCCAGCAGGTGGCCAATCCCAACAGTGCAAAGTTGCCGGCTGAGGCAGCCGCATTGCGGGGGTACACCACCTCCATCGATGTGCCTGTCAGCCACGCAGAGTGGGGCGACAAGCTGGTTGGCAAGCTCACCTGGCTGACAGCGCGCAACATGTCGGTCGCCGAGATACACCTGACGCCGCCGGATATGGGGCCGATGGAAGTCCGTGTCCAGGTTCAGCAGGAACAGGCAAACATCACCGTGCATTCGGCCAATCCCGCGGTGCGGGATCAGCTCGAACTTCACAGCCATCGCCTCAGGGATATGCTGAATGAACAGGGGTTGTCCCTTGAACAGTTCGATGTGTCGGACTCTCCCCAGCAACAGGCCGGGGAGGAGGGCCCCGGTGAGCATGGCGGAAGCGGTGGTGGCGCCCTGGCAGACACAGGTCTCGAGGATCACGACCTGCAACCGGAATCCCTGGACCTGACCTGGAAAGGCGAAGTGGATATCTTCGCCTGACCGGATTTCCCTCCCCCGGACATTCTTCTTTTGCCCATCCTCCGTCGCAACGCTAAACTGCTGTTCTTATAAGGAGGATGGGGCTATCTGGCCCGTCCTTTGCTTATACCTTCATATAACCTGTCCGGTTGACGGATTTCTGGCAGAAGCACGTTATGGCTGAAGATAATGCGCCCCAGGCGGCGCCGGCAAAGAAAGGCAAGCTCAAGCTTATTGTACTGCTGGTACTGGTAGTCATCCTGGCGGTCGGGCTTTCCGTGGTTGGAACCATGTGGTTCCTGGGCGGCGGTATTCCCGGTATCACGGGAAATGGCACAGACGAGACGGAGGAACAGGCCGACGTCTTTGTGCCCAGTACCTATACCGTGCTGGACAAGGCGCTGGTAACGACAGTGCAGGCCGAGGGACGGCAGCGCTATGCCCAGGCTTATCTTGCCTTCGAAGCTGATAACCCGGAGGCATTGGCCGCTGCAAGCCGGCACATGCCACTGCTGCGGAGCCAGTTGAACGGTGTGCTGGGAGGCAGGAATTTTGAAGAGTTGCAGACACCGGAAGGCCGGCAGGCATTGGCGGATGATATGCTTGAGGCTGTCAACGGTGCTCTTGAGCAGGAGGGGGAACCTCCCTTGCTGCGGGTGCTTTTCAGGAACTTTGTAGTCCAGTAGAGCGCGCGCAGAGAGTTCAACAAAAAGCGCAACAGGGCCCGGGCAGGGCAGATATCAGGGGCAGAGAAACGTATGCAGGACTTACTGTCACAGGACGAAATCGATGCGCTCCTCCACGGTGTGGACGACGGCGACATCGACACCTATGAAGAGACCGACGAAACCGGCATCAAGTCCTATGACCTTGCCAGCCAGGACCGCATCGTTCGCGGCCGCATGCCCACGCTTGAAATGATCAATGAGCGTTTCGCCCGCTATACCCGCATCAGTCTCTTCAACCTGCTACGCCGCAACGCCGATGTGTCC
>CAZFPG010000041.1:0-13746 GCA_964521055.1 uncultured Marinobacter sp. | reverse complement strand
CTGCGTTCTCGGTCATCTCATTGCTCCATCTTTGGGTGTCTTGAAAGTCATTGGGGTCATCCCCGGCCCGTTGTCTTCAATGCTCAGGGAGACTTTTCCGGGGGACGCTTCCGGCTCGGTCAGTCGAATATCGATGCAGGCATCAGCCTGGCCCGCCAGCGCGTCCACGGCATTGGTCAGCAGATTTACAACGATTTGCTCAAGAACCATCGCATTGGCCCGCACCTGGTAGTCGCGCGGCACTGAAAGGCGGCATTCAACCTGTTCGCTTTCAAGCCTCGGCCCCACCAACTCCAGAGCATAGCTGACGGGGGCCTTCAGCGAGACAAAGGCACTGCCCGTGTTGCGCTTGCCAGAGAATATCCGGAGCTGGCGTGAGAGTTTCGAGAGGCGCGCCACCAGGCCTTCTATCTTGAGGAAATTCTCGTTAACCGCTTCGGTCTTGTTGCGGGCCAGCAGCATCTGGCTGCTGGCAACGAAATTCGACAACGCGGTGAGCGGCTGGTTGATTTCATGGGCGATGGCCGCCGACATCCGGCCCAGCGCCGCCAGTTTCTGGTTCTGCGCCAGCTCGGCCTGCGCCTCTTCCAGATCCCGCGTACGTTCCTGAACCCGGCGTTCCAGGGCTTTGTTGGCCTCCTGCAGTGCCTGCTGGGCCGCCGTCAATTCCGTTACGTCCTGAACCGTGAGGATAAACTCGTTGCGCTCGCCCACGTGGATGGGGTTCAGGGTATACAGGACCGGAAAGCGGTTGCCATCGGAGCTGATCCCCTCGGCCCGCCAGGAGCCATTGCCGGCTTCTTCCGGGCGCCATGGCTGAATCAGCTCGGAGGGGTCACGGAAGGTATCGTCACTGCCCAGCCTGAACAGGTTTCGGGCGCGCTCGTTCAGAAACAGGGGCTTGAACCGGTCGTCCAGGTTGAGCAGGCCCACGTCGGTATTCTGGATGATGGCGCGCTGGTGTGATTCGCGCTCGGCAGTCAGGCGGGCCAGTGCATTCTGCGCATGGGTACGGCGGCGGCGCTCACGGTAAAACAGGCTGCCCACGGCAAGGCCCGCGTAGAGCAGCACCGTCATGCTCTGCTTCCACTGTACCTGGGTTTTCACCTCGGCCAGTGGCATCCGGTGGTGCATCTGCCATGGATAGTCCGGAATGGCCGACCCGAACACCAGCTCCGGCCCGTCGGCATCCAGATCTAATGTGGACCAGTCATCCGATTGCCATTCGGTGACCCGTTCCAGGGGTGTGACAGGGCCACTGCCGTATTGCCGGGTTTCGGCCAGTTCGGACTTCACCTCGTCCGAGAGCGGCTGCAGCGTGGTGTAATGCCACTTGGCACTGGACGCCAGGAATATGATACCTCGTTTGTCGGTGACCCATACCGCGTCACCGGAGGCCTTCCAGCTCTGTTCCAGTTTTTGCAGGTCTATCTTTACCACGATAACGCCCAGCGTTGTATCGGCCTCGGAATAGACCGGGGCTGACAGGAACAGCCCCGGAATGCCCGACGTTGCCCCGACGGCAAAATAGAAGCCGGGGGTGCCACTCAACGCATCCCGAAAGTAAGGGCGGTAGCCGTAGTTCATACCCACAAAACTGTCTTTAGTGGCGTAGTTGCTGGAGTAGTGGGTTGTGCCATCCGGATCCATCAGGAAGATCTCGTCTGACCCCGCTTTGCGATTGATCTGTTCCAGTAGCCTGGAGGTCGGGACACTGTCAGAAGACGGTGCCTCGCCACCCTCAAGGGCGCCCAGGCTATAGACGATGCGGGGGTCGGATGCCAGAACCCGGGGCAGGTACAGGTGACGGTCAATAGTGGCCAGCAGCGAGGTTTTATAGGCGCCCAGACGTTGCAGCGAGTCGGCTCTGGCCTGGTTGATTTCATACCGCATCAGCCACGGATGGGTAAAAACAAGTGCCAGAACCAATGAAAAGAAACCGACAGACACCCAGAACGGCAAGGACCGAAAAGACGGGTAACGGCGGTGGAACGGCTGCTTACCTGAAGGCATCATCTAGGCCGAAGAGGTTCGGGTAGCGTTATAACCACGCTGGCCCTGATGACGTTGCGTAAAGTTGATAGCCAACAGCACCAGCATTGTCACGACACCCGCTACTTCCACGTAAATATCGGGGTAAAAAATCGCAATGACTGCACCACTCAATACAACTCGCATCCACACTTTCATGTAGGTAAACAGGAAACCTTCAAGCGCCGCCGCAAAAGCCGTCAGGGCGAGCATGGCGATGAATCCGTTCCAGAGGACCAGGTGCAGCGGGCCGCCTTCGATGATGACGGGGTTGAACACCATGAACAGCGGAATGAGGTACAGGCCCTTGGCGAACTTCCAGGCCTGGACGCTGGTCTCCATGGTTTTACTGCCCGCAATCGCCGCCCCCGCGAACGCCGCCAGCGCCACGGGAGGCGTGACGTTGGAGTCCTGGGAGTACCAGAACACCAGCAGGTGGGCCACCAACAGCGGAATGCCGAACTCATTGGTCAACGCCGGCCCCACGAGCACGATCAACACGATGTAGCTGGCGGTGACCGGCAGCCCCAGGCCCAGGATCAGGCTTGCGATGACAACCAGTAACAGCGCCAGCAGAATGTTGCCGCCGGAAAAGGCAATCATCATCGAGGAGAACTTCAGGCCCAGTCCAGTCAGGCCGACGACGGCGACCACGATGCCGGCAACGGCACAGGCGATGCTGACGGGAACCGCGTTGCGTGCGCCCAGCTCCAGGCCCTGCAAAAGCTTTATGACGCCCTCCCGGAGCGCATGCTTCAAGGCCTTTGCCAGCTGGTTTTCAGCCCTGCCTTGCTTATAGGCGACGTACAGGCCATTCAGCCCGGCAATCCCGATAATCCCGACCACCGCATAGAACCCCACGCGCATGGGAGAGATGCCCAGCACCAGCAGGTACACCAACATGATGATCGGCAACAGGAAGTACCAGCCGGAGGCCATGACATCCTTGACCTGGGGCAGGTCACTGGCGGGCAGGCCCTTCATGCCCTGCTTCACTGCGCAGATGTGGACCAGCAGATACACCGTGGCGAAATACAGCAGGGCGGGAAAAACGCTGACCTTGACGATTTCCAGGTACGGCACCCGGGTGTATTCGGCAATCAGAAAGGCACCTGCGCCCATCAACGGGGGCATTATCTGGCCACCCGTGCTGGCGGCGGCTTCGATTCCACCGGCCTGTGCGGGCCGGAAGCCCAGTTTTTTCATCAACGGGATGGTAAATGCGCCCGTGGTGACCACGTTGGCGATGGAACTGCCGGAGATAGAGCCCATACTGGCCGATGCCAGCACCGCTGCCTTGGCGGGGCCGCCGCGCTGGCGACCGGTCGCGGCAAAGGCCAGGTCGATAAAGAATCGGCCAGCGCCGGTGACTTCCAGCATGGCGCCGAACAACACAAAGATGAAAACAAACGTTGCCGCGACACCCAGCGGCAGGCCGAGAATGCCTTCCTGCCCCAGGTATAACTGGGCACCGATACGATCCAGCGAATAACCACGATGGCTGAGGATGCCTGGCAACCATTCCCCAAACCACGACAGCGACCCGCGCTGGCCACTCATAGCGTAGAGGATGGCCACCAGACCAATCACAGTGAGACCGGTACCCACTGCGCGGCGACTGGCCTCCAGCAAAGTGATGGTGCATACCCAGGCCATGACGATATCGGTCTGGTTCCAGAACCCCGCCCGGCCAGTGATATCATCCAGGAACCAGACCAGATAGAACCCGGAGGCGGCGGAGGCAATCAGCAGGCCGGTGTCGATGAGAGCCGTGACCTTGCCACGGGGGCGACCGGGGCGCGGCCCGAACAGCAGGAAACACAGCATCATAATCAACGCCAGGTGGATGCCCCGCTGATAGAACAGTCCGAGCGGCTGAATGCCCGCGCTGTAGAGCTGAAAAAGCGACAGGCCGATACCGACCAGGGCAATAAGCCAGAGTAAGGGCCTGGGCCCGCTAATTCTGGTGGGCTGCCAATCGCCATTGGTTTTCAGGAAGATGGCCGTTTCTTGACTCATTGAAGCTGTTTTCCTGTATCGCCTGTGGGCTGCACTCGAATCTTGACGAGCTGGTCTGCCGCCAGGTCACTGAGACTGACTAACCGCGAATCCGCCTCAATGCGGTGATTCACCGAGGGGGCCCCGACCCGCAGCCAGAGGTGATTGTTGGGTATGGGTACCTGCATCTCGACAATGCGGTAACCGTGCATGTCGTCAGACTCCAGCCTTCCCCGCCCGCTGGTGTGGCCAAGGCCGGCGGCGAAGTCTGGGGTGTGACTGCTGTCCAGCATCAGTTGGCCTTCTTGCATCCGGAAGCAGTCGGTAACCGGAAAACCCTGAACCGAATGGTTCCAGACCAGGCACCAGTGCCCTTCTTCCGGCAGACTGATCTCTACCAGGGTGGTCTGATTGGAATCTGACACGGACAATTGCCATGGCGAGCTGCTCTGGGCGCTGACTGCCATGGGTAACAACACCCATGGCAGTGATCGCGACAGACAACCCGCCAGGGAACCCATGCGCCGAAAGATCATGGCGGTGAGTTCCCCGTTATTCGCGCAGATTGTCCGGCACGTTTGCGCCGACTTCCTCGTAATAGCGAATGGCGCCCGGATGGAGCGGTATGGGCGTGGATTCAAGGCTGAATTCCACCGTGGTGTCGTCGGCGGCCGGGTGAATCGCCCGCAGATCCTCCACTTTCTCGAACAGCAGCTTGGTGATCTGGTAGGCCAGTTCATCCGACATGGCGTTGTTCACCGCGAGGACATTCGGAATACCAATCGTTGAAACGGCGTTATCCACACCCTCATAAGCACCGGCACGTAACTCGTAAGGCGCAAACACAGGCACTTCGGCTCTGGCGTTGGCAACTTCCTCCTCGGAGAGGGAAATCAGAGAGATATCGCGGGTGGTGGCCAGGCTGACGATAGAACTCGTTGGCGGGCCCACGCTCCAGAAGCCAGCGTCGATGTCGCCGTCACGCAGGGCATCCGCGGATTCGTTGAAGTTCAGGTTGCGAACCTCAAAGTCGTCGAAGCTCAGGCCGTTTGCTTCCAGCAATGACCGGGCGTTGACTTCGGTACCGCTACCGGGCGCACCGACGGACACCGTTTTCCCCGCCAGGTCCGCCAATGAGGTAATTCCGGAATCCGCCAGCGTCACGATCTGAACCGCATTCGGATAGAGCGAGGCAATCGCCAGTACGTCCAGCTTGTTGCCATTGAAACGGTCACCGCCGTTATAGGCCTGGTGCACGGTATCCGCCAGCGCGATGGCCAGATCGGAATCCTGGCGATGGACCAGCCCCATGTTCTCAACCGAGGCGCCGGTGACTTCGGCAACGGCGCTGTAGCCCTCAATGTGGTTGCTGATCAACTCGGCAAGCCCACCACCAAGGGGGTAATAGGTACCGCCAGTGCCACCAGTGGCGATGGAGAGATTGGTATCCGCCTGGGCGGGAGAAACACCGATGAGCGCGGATGCGCCCAATGCAAGGAATAACTTACGCATGTTGTTGACCTCGTTTTTGTTTTGAATAACGCCGGGAGATATCTTTCCCGGAGCCGTATTCAAAGGAT
This sequence comes from uncultured Marinobacter sp., assembly GCA_964521055.1. GTDB lineage: Bacteria > Pseudomonadota > Gammaproteobacteria > Pseudomonadales > Oleiphilaceae > Marinobacter. Next base: position 8,137 of record CAZFPG010000041.1, on the reverse strand, counting down.
AGCAGCTTATGTGCCAATCCAAAGAGGTGCGTAAACAGCGGGCTGTAGCGCCGTTGAAAGAAGGGATAAGCAGAAATCCGCCGATTGCCCGGATGGTGGTAAGCGGAATTCTGCCTATTACCAAATACTGATTCTTCCGATAATTAAGGTTAAGATCCACGTGGTATTTCCCCAAGGCAATCATGATTTTAAATCCTCAGTAACAGGCGTTAATCAATGGATTTCCAGATCCCCAACACCCTTGCCGAGCAGATCGCCAATTACCTGGCCGAACGCATCATGACCGGCCAGATCCGCCCCGGGGAGCGTCTGCATGAGGCCACCACCGCCAACGAGTTAAAGGTGAGCCGGGCTTCGGTGAAGGAGGCGTTGTATACCCTGGAGCGCTGGCACCTGATTGAGATCACCCCGCGTAAGGGTGCGTCCGCCACCAGGCTGGACGCCGGGCACGCCTCGGAGCTCTACGACGTGTACATGCACCTGCTGATCATGCTGGCGCGGCGGCTGTGTGAGCGTTGGCAGGAAAAGCACAAGGCAGAGTTATTGCTGGCTGTGGAGAAGGTTACCAGCCAGATGCAGAGGAAGGACGCCAATATCACGGCCGTTGTGGAGGCCAGTTTCGAGGTGATGGAAGTGTGCTGCGAGGTGGTGAGCAATCCCTACCTCACCGAGGCGCTGACCAACTTCAAGCCGGCGGTCAGCCGGGCGTACTACCTTAGCGCGGATCGTTACCGGCAGGATCTGGACCGGACGGGCCTGTTCTTTACCCGCCTGACACAGGCCATTCTGGCGCGGGATGCCGATGAGGCCGAGGCCCTGGTGGCGGAGTTTGGCGCCCACCAGAAAGAGCTGATCCAGCAGGCGCTGGCCCCTTCGGCCTAGTGTCCCGTCTGGCTAATTCGCTGACCTACTGAGCCAGACGGGACACTAGTCTGTGACTCAACTCACAGACACCTGTTGCTATCCTGCCTATGGTTACAGTCTGTAACAAACCTTTTCTGCTGCTGCACTGGTTATGCTGTCCCCCTGCGGCCACAACGACTGAGACCGGTCTGAAACCGGCACAACAATAACGATCGGGGCCACCATGACACGTCGAAACGTCCGTAAGCGCCTGGAACAAGCCACGCCTGCCCTGGGCAGGTTCTTTACCCTGAGCCTTGCCGCCAGCCTGTCACTGCCTGTGATGGCGGATTTCCGGCCGCTGGACGACAGCACCCTGGGTGAAGTCACCGGCCAGACCGGGGTTACCATCGAGATGGAAACCAAGGTCGAGATGGACCGCCTGAGCTGGACGGACGAAGGCTCGCTGAATGTGGACGGCATCCGCCTCTCCGGCCACAACGACACGGTGCTGGACAACCTGAAACTGACCCTGGATATCGCCGGGCAGGATGAAGTGCTCACACACGGGTTCTCTGAAATTGCCCGCCGTGCCGACGCCGGCCTGCTGGACACCTCCAACCCGGACGTTGCCGATGCCCTGGCCCGTTACGCTGTGGGTGGTGGCTACGGCAAGCAGTTCGACAGTGGTGACCTGGTTATTCACCTGGGGGCCACCGATTATGGTGACCCAACCAGCCTGGACGACTACCTGCAGGCGGTGGACTTTGAACTGGCGGTGGACAGCGTTGAGGCCTCCGGTTCCGCCGGCACTGCCAGCCTGTTCTCCAACGTTATGCTGCAGGGCTACATCGGCCCCACGGACCTGGTTATCCGCAACCAGGGCACCAATACCCGCACCCTGGCCAATGGCAATGAGGTGTCCGGTTCGGAACTGCAGATCGATACCCACTTCGAGATTACCGACGGCAGCCTGGACTGGGATGCAGCTGACGTGATCCTGCTGTTCAATTTTGCCGCCGTAGGCATTGAGGGCCTGCAGATTCACAACCGCCGTGGCGATGACACCCTGGGCCACTTCGGCATGGCCAGCGCCACCGCGAAACTGTCCCGGGGCACCAGTGCCGTCTCCGGCAAGGAAGGGCTGTCCATCCACGAGGTGGACTTCCGTGCCGATATCGATATGCCTGTGTTCAAGGTCGGCGGCACCAGCATCGGTTCGGTGCAGTTCACGGACTTTGCCATCAAGAACACCACCATGATGGTTTACGGCCACTAGACAAGCCCCCTGCCATGGACAGTAAACTGCCCGTCTCCTAACGGCGGGCAGTCCATGACCAACATCCCGGATCAACAGTATCAACAGCGCGCCTCCTGGCGCAGGCTGACTGTTTTCAGCCTGATTTTTATTGCCATGACGGTGGCCGGGCTTTACACAGTGTATGACCAGTTTGCCGGGCGTAGCGTGGCCTTTGATACACGCCTGGTGTCCCCCCAAGCCGTTGTTTTTGTTATCGCGCTACTGATTATTTACTTCGGGGCCGACGGGCTGCGGCTGCACTTCACGCTGAGGGCCCTGGGACACCGTTTACCCTTCCCGGTGATTTTCCGGCTGGTGTTCATCAACCTGTTTTTCTCCAACGTTACGCCCATGGCTACCGGTGGCGGCTTTGCCCAGATCTGGTACCTGCAGCACCACGGCGTGCCCGTCGGCCGTGCGACGGCAGCCACCACTATCCGCACTGTACTTGCGGTGATCTTTATTTTCTCCCTCACGCCGGTTTTCCTGCTGACCCTCAGCGCCCTGGACAACCAGCCCCTCATTGGCAAGCTGGGGCCAATACTGGCGGTTCTGATCCTCCTCTACCTGGGCTTTTTCATGGTGGTTCTGTTCCGCACCCGCTGGCTGATCGCCCCACTCGGCCGCGCGCTGGCCATACTGCACCACTTCCATCTGCTTGGTGAACGCCGCCACCGCCGCTGGCAGTTCAAGGCGAAACGGGAGATGCTGCGTTTCTCCCTTAGCTTCGGCCATTACCTGAAGGGGCCGAAACACTTCGTTGCCCTGTCTGTTCTGTTCACCTTCGTTTTCCTGCTCAGCCTGTTCAGTTTTCCGGCGCTGCTGATATCGGCACTGGATTACGAGGTAGACTACCTGGTGAGCACGGGCCTGCTGGTGGTGACCACCTTTGTGATGTACTTTTCACCCACACCCGGTGCCTCCGGCATATCGGAAGGGGTATTCGGCAGTTTCTTCCGTGACATACTCACGGCCAATCACCTGCTGTTGGTGACCCTCGGCTGGCGATTCCTCACCATTTACCTGGGGATGCTGGCCGGGCTGGTGATTCTGCAGCGGGAACTGGTGAGGAACCGAAGGGAAGCCCAATGACGCGGCGTCATCCATTAAAGATCCTGTTCTACATCAACCTCGCCATTGTCGTGCTACTGGTAGGGTACAAGGGCTACCTGAACTATTTCGAGCCGGACTTCGAAGCCCTGCACACGGAACAGGTCGCCCGGATTCATGACAATCTCTCTGACTCCGGCGGATTCAGCTTTGCGGTTGTGGGCAACATCAACAACTCGGTTGGCGTGTTCGAGGAACGCATGATTCCGGTGCTGAACCAGGCCGGCCTGGATTTCGTGGTGTCTGCCGGTAACGCCGTCAGTGGGGGCGGTGAGGACAAGTACCGGGCTATTCAGGGTACCCTGTCCCATCTGGACATCCCCTATCTGCTGACGTTCGGCGAAAATGAGTACGAGAACTTTGGCAGTTACCGGTTCTACGACCACTTCGGCCCTCATTTCTTCAGCATCCGGGCGGGCGATGCCCGGCTGATTTTCCTCGACAGCACCGGCAAGACCCCCTGGCAGTGGCAGATTCGCTGGCTGAATGATCTGTTAAGCCAGGAAGAGAACGGGCTGCAGTTCCTGTTTGTCGGCCATCCTCTGCTGAAACCGGAACAGGAGGCACCGTTTGAACAGGAGGACGACTTCCTGCAGCCTCCGGAGTTCCGGGATGCGCTGCTTGAAGCCATTCGCCGCCACGATGTGGAGATGGTCTTCTCCGCCAACCTGTCGCTGTATGCCGACCAGGTTCAGGAGGATACCCGCTTCATCACCACCGGTGGCGCCGGAGGCCTGGTGCTCAATGACGACACCAGTTTCTACCACTACGTGCGGGTGAATGTGAGCGAGGATGGGGAAATCAGCCATTCACTCGAGCGGTTGGAGGTGGGGCAGCATCCGGTGCTCAGTACCCTGGAATCCCTCTGGTTCTTCATCTACTCCCTGTTCTATGTGGGTTATGTAAACTTCATCCTGTTGGTGAGCGTGTTTGTGCTGATCGGCATCAAACTCTATACCGCTATTTTCGTGGAGAAGGACTACTACCCGAACTACGACCTGGATCCCCAGCCCTGGCTTTCCAGGCCATTACGGGTTGCCATGTTCACCAACAACTACCTGCCGTTCATCGGTGGCGTACCCATCTCCATCGAGCGCCTGCGCAAAGGCCTGGAAACCCTGGGCGACATTATTCTCATTGTATGCCCGCGTTACCGCGACCAGCCCCGCCAGGAGAGCAACGTGGTCCGGGTTCCGTCCCTGCTTGCCATGGGCGAGAAACGCGAATTCCGGCTCGCCAATATTTTCCTCGCGCGAATTCGCCGGCAAGTGAGAGCCTTCAAGCCAGACCTGATCCACGTACACCACCCCATCTGGCTGGGATCGCTGGGATTGTTCATGGCAAGGCGCCTGAAGGTGCCCGCAGTCTACACCTATCACACGCGCCTGGAGCATTACGCGCACTTTGTCCCCCTGCCAGGCAACCTGTTCCGCAACCTGATCTCCCACGAGCTGATCAAGCGATTTGCCAACAAGTGCGACGGCGTCATCGTGCCCACTTACTCCACCGAGGAGTACCTGCGGATGATCGGCGTAAAGAGCCCGGTGTTTGTCCAGCCCACCGGCATCGAATATCAACGGTTCCAGGAGGTTGATGATGAAGATGTCCGCAAACTGCGGGAATCCCTCAACATCGGCGATGAAACCGTATTCATCAGCGTGTCCCGGCTGTCCAATGAAAAGAACATCGACTTCATGATCGATGCCATTGACGAGCTGCGCCGCCGCACCCGTCACCCCTTCCGCTTTCTGATGGTTGGCGGGGGGCATCAGCATGAGCGGCTGCAGCAACGCATTGACGAACTGGGATTGCAGGAGTGCTTCACTCTCGTCGGCTCCATTCCTCCCGACGATATGGCCGTCTGGTATCACCTGGGTGATGTGTTCCTGTTTGCGTCAAAGTCCGAAACCCAGGGCATGGTGATCCTGGAGGCGATGGCAGCCGGGCTTCCGGTGGTTGCGGTGCGTTCCAGCGGCATTGATGACGTGGTTCGCCATGGCTTCAACGGTTTCAAGACACCGGAAAAACAGGACCAGTGGTGTGATCGTGTACAGCAGTTGCTGGAAGACGACGCGCTACGGGAAGAACTGGCAGCCCATGCCCTGGAATTCGCAGCGGACTATTCGGTGGAGCAGTTCGCCCGGGATATGCGGGAAATCTATGCCCTTACCCTGGCGCGGATCGCTTCCCGGTAGCCAACGAAAAGCGACACTTTCAACACCGGAGATGATCGGTTTAGACTGTGAAAACGTACCTGTAAGGTACCTTTTCAATCCGGAGACAGACCGTGACAGGCATTCCCGTTGGTATCAGCACCTGCCTGCTGGGCAAGGAAGTCCGCCATGATGGCGGACACAAGCATTCCCGCTTCTGCACCCAGGTGCTCGCCCGCCATTTCGATTTCCGCTCCATCTGCCCGGAGCTGGAGGCGGGGTTGGGAGTACCCCGGCCCGCCATCCACCTGCGGAAATACCGGGATGGCCTGAAGCTGATCGAAACCAGAGGCACGGCTGACCACACCGATGCCATGCAGGCGTTTATTGACCAGGTAATGCCCACTCTGGCGGACCTGCGGGGCTACATCCTGATGGCCAAGTCCCCCAGCTGCGGCATGGAGCGAATCAAGGTGCATAACGAAGACGGCAATGTGACCCGCCGTGACGGCAGGGGCCTGTTTGCTGAAGCGCTAATGCGCCACTACCCGCTGATGCCGGTTGAGGAAGAGGGGCGCCTGAACGATGACATGCTGCGGGAAAACTTCATTGAGCGGGTATTCGCCTACGATGACTGGATGCAGACCGTGGCCGGCGACGGGCTTACCGCCCGGGCGCTGATCGAGTTCCACACACGGCACAAGTTCCAGCTGCTGGCCCATTCCGAGAAGATCTACCGCCAGTTGGGGCCGATGCTCGGGGATCTTAAATCAGAGCCCCTGAAAGACATCGCCAAGCGTTATATTGCCCTGTTCATGGAAGCGATGACCCTGCGGGTCAGCCGGGGCTCCCACGTGAACGCCATGCAGCACCTGATGGGCTATCTGCGGGACTCCATGGCGAATGAAGACCGGAAGGTACTGATGGAGCAGATAGAGGCCTACCACCGGGGCGAAGTGCCTTTGGTCGTACCCATGACTCTTCTGCGAATGGCCCAGCGGCGGGAGCCGGTAGACTACCTGCACACCCAGAAGTACCTGACCCCCTACCCGGACGAGTTGGGGCTCAGGAACCGGGTTTAACCAGTCGGCTCAGAAGCCGTAAAGCAGCGACAGCGAGATCTCTGTATCGGTGTCGTCCGCACCCTCAGGCTCATCCGAGACATGCTGTACAAGGTAGGCCACCTTCATGGAAAGGTTGCCCACCACCGTGGCCTGCACGGAGGTTTCGGACTCTGTAATCGTATTGTTCTCGTCCAGCCCGATTTCTGTACTCAGCTCCTGGCGGAACAGGGCATTTTCAGACAACGCATAGTCAAACTGACCTGCCAACCGGCCAATGGCTTCTTCCTCATCCCGGTTGCCGTCCTCATCCGGCTCTTCCAGTTTGTTGAACCGGTAACCGAAACCGGCTGACAGGTCCAGGAAGGAGCGCTCGCCACGCTGCCAGATCCGGTTACCATAACCGGTGGTCGCCGATGACTGGAAATCGTACCCGGAAAAGCGATCATCCTCGTAGGCGCCCCGCACAAACAGGTACTGGCTTCCCTCGAACTTATAATCGGTTTGCAGTTCGCCCCGATACTTCTCGGCGGTGGTTTCATCTTCCGTTTCAGAGAAATTGGAGCGGAACTCGCCCTTGTTTCGCCAATCGGTCTCTTCGTATACCAGTCCGAGGCGGCTGTTGATGTTGGTTTCCTCGGTGTTACCGGAGGTGATCAGCACACCAATTTCACCTTCACCTTCCCAGCCGTCAAAGTCTTCACCAAACACCATGGGTGACAGGGCCAGCGAGACAATCGCAAGGGTTGTTCTGAACTGCATGAAATCTCCTCGTTTCAGCTATCAGGATTTTGCACGGCGCTCTCCCATGGCGCTCTTGCGGGCCTGCTGTTCACGCTCGGCCTTTTTTCGGGCCTTTCGTTCCGCAATGATGCGGGCCGCCTCGCCACCCACATGAGCCTCGCCACGCTGCTCGGCCAGCCGCATCTGCCTCTCCCGCTCGGCGAAGCGGGCTTTCTGCTCCTCCGTCAGCGAGTCGACACAGCGGTGACAACTCACACCCTGTTCATAATCCGGGCGCTGCTTGTCTTCTTCAGTGATCGGCCGGCGGCAGGCGTGGCACTGATCGTATTCGCCCCGTTCCAGCCTGTGATTCACCGTTACCCGGTCATCGAACACGAAGCACTCGCCACGCCACAGGCTTTGTGATTCCGGAACTTCCTCCAGGTACCTGAGAATGCCGCCCTTCAGGTGATACACCTCATCAAAACCCTGCTCTTTCAGGAACGCCGTGGATTTTTCACAGCGGATACCCCCGGTACAGAACATGGCCACCTTTTTGTGCTTCGACGGATCCAGGTTTTCCTTTACGTACTCCGGGAATTCCCGGAAGGTATCCGTGGCCGGATTCCTGGCGTTCTCGAAGGTTCCGATTTCCACTTCGTACTGGTTGCGGGTATCCACTACCAGTACGTCCGGGTCGGAGATCAGATCATTCCATTCCCCGGGGTTCACATAGGTGCCTACAATCCGTTTCGGGTCGATGCCCTCCACACCCATGGTCACAATCTCTTTCTTCAGCTTCACCTTGGTGCGCTTGAACGGCTGGATATCCACAAAGGATTCCTTGTAGTCAATGCCCTGGAACCGTTCATCGGCATCCAGCCAGCTTTTGATGGCATCCACCCCCTCACGGCTGCCGGCAATGGTGCCATTGATGCCTTCACGGG
>CAZFPG010000040.1:0-13768 GCA_964521055.1 uncultured Marinobacter sp. | reverse complement strand
TGGTTACCAGCGCCCGGAGCTCTGGTCTTTTGGTGGCCGTAAATGGTTGCAGGCGGAGACGGATGTTGCGCTGGTTCACGGCAGCTCCAAACCTGTGCTGCATACACCCAAGCACCCACTCTACTGGCGCTGGCACGATGACCAGTGGCAGGAGCGGTTTTACGATCAGTGGCTGCCACTGAATCCCGATGCCCCGGTGTGCCACATCACCTATTGGGAAGCTGAAGCCTGGTGCAACTGGGCGGGACGCCGATTGCCCACGGAGTACGAGTGGGAAGTGGCGGCGCTGGGTAACCGGGCTGGCGAGCCGTTCCGCCGGTTTCCCTGGGGCAACGACCCGGTGGGGCCGGAACATGCTGATATGGGCGGTCGGGCCATGGCCCGTAACCCGGTCCGGGATTTTCCCGCCGGTGACGGCCCGTTTGGCTGTCGCCAGATGATTGGCAGTGTGTGGGAGTGGACCAGCAGCCAGTTCTTTCCCTACGACGGATTCAGGATCGACATGTACCCGTTCATGTCCACGCTACAGTTCGGGGATCACAAGGTTACACGGGGTGGCAGCTGCGCCACCTCACCCAACCTTATCCGTGGGACCTATCGCCAGGCCTATCTGGCCCAGAGAAACGATGTCTATACCGGGTTCCGCACCTGCGCGCTCCCGTAAACCGACCGGATAACCGCTGAGGATCAGCCATGAATGTGTATGAAACCGACGAACTGCTCAGCCAGTATCTGGGATTCCATTTCGGGGACAGCTACTTCGGCGTAGGTAACTATCCCGCCCGTTGCGCCGGCATATGCCAGGAACTGATGGCAGGCCGGGACAAGCGCAAGGCCCTGGACCTGGGATGTGCGGTCGGCCGCACGGCTTTCGAGCTTGGCAGGGTGTTCGAGCAGGTGAGAGGTGTGGATCTGTCCAAACGTTTTGTGGAGGCTGCACACAACCTTCGCCAGGACGGTGAAATTGACTACTTCCGCCGGGATGAAGGTGAGCTGGGAACACGGGTCACCGTAAGCCTCGAAGATCTTGGCCTGGCGAGAGCTGCCGGGCGAGTCTCTTTTGCCACGGGCGATGCCTGCCAGTTGGGCGAGGAGCACCGGGATTACGACCTGATTTTCGCCGGCAACCTGATCGACCGGCTTCAGGACCCAGGGGCATTCCTGGCAGATATCCACCAGCGCCTGGCCGAAGGTGGCACGCTGGTCATCAGCTCGCCCTATACCCTGATGGAGGAGTTTACGCCCCGGGCGAACTGGATTGGCGGATTCGAGCGTAATGGCCAGCCCCGTACGGTCCTGGACGGTATGCGCGAGATCCTGTCCCATCACTTTGAAGAGATCCAGCCACCACAGGATGTGCCCTTCGTTATCCGGGAGACCCGCCGCAAGTTCCAGCATACCATTGCTGAGCTCAGTGCCTGGCGCAGGATTCGCTAGGGCGCCGAAAGGTGGCGGTCAGTCCTTGCGGGTAAAGAAAGCGGTCTGGGTGGGGTGGCCAAGGTCGGGGACAAACTCCCCGATGCCACCAAAACGGACCTCGTAACCGGTTCGGTCGGCCACACCCCGGGCCCAGCGCTGGAACTTGAGCCGATCCCATTCGAACTTGTGGTCCTCTTCGCGAAATTCGCCCGGCGCCAGATCGAATAACGGATTGTATTCACGGTTGGGTGTGGTCATGAACAGGCATCCGGGCCGGTATTCCCCGAACACTGCCCGTTCGACCCGTGAAAGCTGCTCCGGGCGGACATGCTCAATGGTTTCCACCATGGCAGCCGCCTCAAAGCCCACCAGGGCAGGATTGCTCTCGGCGTAGGAACCCCGCACCAGCTTAATGCGGGGTGGCTCCTCGTTCAGATAATCTGTCAGAACCGAGCGGGCCTGACGCAGGGAAACACCGGAATCTTCCAGCCCTGTTACCTGGTCGAACTGGCTGTCTGCAAGCAGCCGGTAGAGCAGGGAGCCCGAACCGCAGCCCAGATCGAGTACCCGCCTTGCACCGGTTGCCTTTATCGTTCGGAACACGAAGTCCAGACGCTCCTCATGCAGGGAGGTCATCTGGGTCATGGTGTTTTCGTCGGAACCCATGGGCTCGTACATCAGGTTCTCCCATCCGGCGCGGGGTGGTTACGGTGTAGTACCTGACTTGCCAGCGCAACACCGGTTTCGCTCATGGTCAGATAGGCTTCGTCAGCGCCGGCCTCACGAATCCGCTTTGCTTCATCGGCGTAGAGGGTGTGAGCCACTATGTAGCCGGTGAAGCCCTTCTTTCGAAGATTTCTGGCTGCAATCAGCTTGCCCTCGATATCACCCATGGCCAGGATAACGGACTCCACGGCTGGCATGTAAAGGCCTTGCCAGAATGTGGTGTCTTCACCATCCGCAAATACGACATTACGACCTTCTTTCTGGTGCAGGTCCGCTTTCGCAGGGTCCGAATCCAGGCCCATGACCAGAGGCTCCTTTTTTGCCAGTTGGTCGTAGGCGGCAGTACCTGTTCGGCCCATACCCATAATCAGTATTTTAGTGTTGCCCAGCGAGATGGGCTGCTCATCCGGATGGCGGCGCTGGCTTTCAAATTGCGTAAGACGGGAACCGACTCGCTCATAGATAGTGTGCGAAAGCCGGTTGAGAGGGGCGGAAATCACGAACGACACCGCCACCGTGATAGCCAGGGGAACCAGCCATTGCGGGAGTGCAACGCTTGCCACGATCAGCCCGAACTCACTGTAGTTGGTCAGCGACAAAGCGCTCAGGAAGCTGCTCCGGGAGCGTAAGCGGAACGCCAGCAGCACAAAGAAGAACAGGACCCCCTTCAGTGACATCGCCAGCGTAGCAACGGCTGCAAAGATCAGGGCGCCATGATCCGGCAGCCCGCCGATGCCGATCTGCAAGAAGAAACCCACCAGGAAAACCTCTTTCACGCTCCAGAGAGATTTTGCCAGTTCCTGGGACCGGGGATGGTTGGCTAGCATGGCGCCAAACACCAGGGCGCCAAGCTCTGAGCTCAGGCCAACGGATTCAAAACCCAGGCCGCCAAGTACCAGGGCCAGCAAAAGCCCCAGCAGAACCAGAAGCTCGTCGTGGCCACTGGCGTCCAGCAGTCTGAACAGAAGGGGTCTGAGCAAGGGCAGACCAAATACAATCAGCGCCCACTGGGACGGCGTCTGGCCAGCGGCCAGACTCATCACCACCAGCGCTATCAGGTCCTGCATGATCAGGATGCCGATGGCGACTCGACCATGAAAGGCCCGTAGCTCCCGCTTGGTTTCCAGCACCTTGGCAGCCAGGACCGTGCTGGAGAAGGAGAGGGCAATCGCGAGCAGGAATGCGGTTTGCCAGTCCAGTTCCATCAGCAGATAGAGACCGGGTGTGAACACTGCACAGGTGATACCAAAATGCAGCAGGCTTCCGCCGATAACCTCCGGGCTGACAATGGAGCGGAGTTTCAGTTTCAGGCCGACGGTAAACAGAAGCAGAAGTACGCCCAGATGGGCGATGTGTGCCAGTACATCCGTTGCTTCAACGGCGATGTCGGTAGCTGCGGAGATACCACTGAGCACAAAACCGGCAGCGAGATAACCCACCAGGGGAGGCAGGCCAACAGCCTTGACCAGCAGGCCAAGGCCAAAAGCAAAGGAAATCCAGATGGCTTCAGGCATGGGTTACTTCACGGTTAAGAAACAAGGCTAGGGCAAGGCTACCTCGTTTCCGCCAGAAACTCACGGAACAGTTGTGCTGATTCCTCCGGTACTTCCACCATTGGCGCATGCCCTACGTCGTCCAGAAGGACCATGCTGGCATTGGGGATACGGTCCACGAATACCTCGGCATTGCGATAGTTGATCACCCGGTCTTCCTTACCCCAGACAACCAGGACCGGTGCCTCAATACCGGTGATGGCATTGCGGAAATCCGGTTCGTATCCGGTGTCCCGGATGGCGGCGAAGATCACTTCGTTTACCTCGCGGTTGGCGATGGCCTTTTCTTCCATGACGTCATAGATAGGCCAGGGGACAAAGGGCTTTTTCTTCAGGGCAAAGTCGATGAGGCGCTTGAAATCTCCCTCCCTGGCAGGGATCAGGGGGTTGTCGCCGTCCATCACCAGGTCGACCAGCTCGCTGTCGTATTCAAAGATGCCGGCGGGGTCGAACAGTACTGCGGAACGGACCTGTTCCGGGTAAGTGGCGGCGTAAAGCGCGGTAATGGCGCCACCCATGGAATTCCCCATCATATGGGCTGCGTCGATATCGAGGGCCGCAAGGATTCTCGACAGGTGGTTCACCTGGTCCTCAAACCGGTAGCCCAGGTCCAGTGCCTTGCTGCTGTCGCCATGGCCTGGCAGATCAATGGCGTAGACGTTGAATTCATCGGTCAGTTCCCGTGCCAGCCGGGTCCAGTTGTCCTTGTTGGCGCCGAATCCGTGAATGAGCACAATGGTTTCGCCATCCACGGTTTCTGTGTTGCTCAGGTATGCAATGGTCATGTCATCCACCTGAACCGTGGACTTCTCGAGCCCCGCACCGGAACGCTCCCAACTGATCGCGTTGTCATAAAGGGTAAGGCGGGAACAGGCGCTGAGTAGCAGTGTGCTGATTAATAGCGCAATGACCGGGAGAGCGGGACTGGCTTTCATTAAAGATCTGCTCCATGCGGGAGGGTTTCAAACGACCGTTTGCGGAAGCGCTTACACTACCCCAAAAAAAGACCCGGTCAAGGACCGGGTCGAAGGAATGCTGAGTTAACCCGTTGAGCAACGGGATTTGTCCCTTTCAGACATCAGAAATCGACACTGATACCGACATAGGCTGTCCGGGGCAGGTTGGGACGTGCTCCGTGAGGGCTGCGGGAGACGATTTCCTGGTCATCCAGCACGTTATCCACCTTGGCATACACGCGGGTAGATGGATTCAGGGCATAGCTGCCGGAAAGGTCCACCACGGTATAGTCGTCGGTTTTGCGGAAGGTGTTGTCAGTGCCGGAGCGGTCACAGGTGTTGTCGGTGCAGGTTTCATCAACGTAGGAGACATTGACGTACGCATCCCACAGGTCACCGTCGCGCAGGCCGGCACGTACCGCCGCGACATTCTCCGGCAGGTCAGCCAGGTTGTCGCCTTTCAGAACACTGCCGTCATCGCTGTCTTCGGTGACTTCGGCATCGGTGTAGGTCCAGGTGGCCTGTAGTGGAGCGGTCAGGCCATTGGCCAGGGTGAACTCATAGGAAGCCAGCAGCTCAAGGCCCTGGATCTCCGATTCGCCCTCGCTGACGGTTCCAGAATCAATGGTCTGATTACCAACGCTGCAGGGATTGGCGATGGAGCAGTTTCTCACTGTGTTTTCATAATCGCTGTAGAAGGCGATGGCTTCGGCCCGCAAGGCGCCATCGTTATATCGTGCACCGGCCTCGAAGTTGGTGCTCAGTTCCGGCTCCACATTGGTGCCGCCGGAGCCGGCAGGTGCCATGCCCCGGTGTACACCGCCAATCAGGGTTACTGTCGGGCTCAGGCGATACGTAGCACCCAGGCCGGGCAACAGTTCGCTGGTGTCGTTGCTGGCGGTTTCGGTTTCACTGGCGGACGTGCGCTGCGTTGTGCTCCAGCGGGTCTGGGAGGTTTCGATATCCTCGTAGCGCAGCAGGGCTGTAACAGTCAGGTCCGGGTTAATGGCAATCCGGTCCGCCACGAACAGGTTTAAGGCCTCGGCTTCGTCAACGCGATTATCACCGCCGGTGGGCGCGATCTGTTCAACAAACTCGAAGGCCGGGCGGCCGTTGTTGATGACCTGCTCATAGCGGTCCTTGGGCTGGAAGCGGTCCGCTTCATCCTCGTGTACGCGGGCACCAATGGTAATGTCGTGGCGCATACCCGCCAGGGTGAGGCCGTAGTCGGCTTTCACTTCAATGCCCTGGGACAGGTATTCCCGGGCGCCATTGGTCAGCGTGAAAGGACCGACAGGCTCAGTTCCCTGAAGCTGGTTGTAGGCTGTCTGGTCGCCGTTGTTGGCCGCTTCGATCAGGCTGTTGAAGTTGCCCTTGAACCAGTTGCGCTTGAATTCATTGCGGTAGAGCGTGGTGGTCAACGACAGGTCTTCAGTCAGCTCCACCAGGTGCCTTGCAGAGTAGCCCTTGTGACGGTTGTCCATATTGTCGAGCCGGGACAGGAAGTATCGCTTGTTCGGGTCGCGCCTGAAATCCTCATCCGTCAGGCCGAGGTAGGTTTCGTTGCTCAGTTCTTCGCTGTACTGGAACTTCAGGTCGAGCTGGTGGTAAACGTCAGCGGAGGCGTCCGAATTGAAGCGTGCCTTGGCCACATAGTCCTGCTTTTCAAAACCGGTGTCGCGGCTGGATTGCTGCAGCTCCTTGAAGCCGTTGGTTTCCTCCTGGAAGGTCTCGATCACGAAGGCAGCGTTGTCAGTGCTGTTGCCATACCAGCTGTGGATGCGCTTGCCTGCATTTTCCGAAACCTCTGCGGTTACATGGCCAGCCTCGGATGAAGGAATGGGTGTTGAACGCAGGTTAATCGCACCACCCACGGTAAATGGGCCGTAACGCAGCAGGTCCGGCCCTTTCAGAACCTCAATGCCGCTCATTCTGCCAAAGGTTGGGGAATAGTACGCCGCCGGCGCGGAGTAGGGTGCCGGCGCAATCATCACGCTGTCTTCCATCAGGGTAATCTTGGACGAGCGACCGGACCCGGAACCACGAATACCAATGTTCGGGCGCAGACCGTAGCCATCTTCTTCCTTCAGGTACACACCAGGCACCTCACGGATGGCTTTGTGAATATCCGTGTACTTCATGGTTTCCAGATCGTCGCTGGAAACCACGTGAGCGGAACCTGGTAGGGCGGAGGCGGAGGCATCATCGCCGATGATGACGAGTTCGTTCAGGCTCTGCTCCTGGGCCATGACTGGCACCGAGGCGGAAATGACCGCCAGGGCAAGCAGATTTCGGGAAAAGGGTGTCGGCATGTTGCTCTCCTGTTACAGCGTATTTAGATGAGGAGGGCAACTATACAAACGATAATTATTAACAACAAGTAAAACTTATCATTGATATTAAGTTTTAGGGGCGATGAGGATGTTTGTGAAATCCATTAAAGCATCTATTCTGGTTACCATTTGTCAATAACAGTCACCATGAGGTTGTCGTCATGAAAATTCGAGCCGCAGTTTTGCAAGCCATCGGGGCGGAGCGCCCATACCAGGACACCAGGCCGTTGGTGATTGAGGAGTTGGAACTGTCTCCACCTGGTAACAACGAGGTGTTGGTCCGGATCAGGGCCGCCGGGCTGTGCCACTCCGATCTTTCCGTTATTGACGGTAATCGACCCCGGCCTGTACCGATGGCGCTTGGCCACGAGGCGGCCGGTATCGTCGAGAGTGTTGGCAGTGGTGTTCGGGACCTGAAGGCTGGCGATCACGTGGTTGCCGTATTTGTGCCCAGTTGTGGCCACTGCGCACCCTGTGCGGAGGGACGCCCGGCCTTGTGTGAACCTGCAGCGAAAACCAACAACGCTGGAACTCTGGTTAGTGGTGAGCACCGGCTACATCGGGCAGACGGCACCCCGGTCAACCACCATCTGGGGGTATCTGCCTTTGCAGATTACGCGGTGGTGTCACGGGATTCGCTGGTCAAGGTTGATGCAGATCTACCTCTGCATCACGCCGCCCTGTTCGGGTGCGCTGTACTGACGGGCGTGGGGGCTGCGATTAACTCGGCGGATATCAAGGCAGGCCAGACTGTGGCCGTCATTGGCCTGGGCGGTGTTGGTCTGAACAGCGTGTTGGGGGCGCTGGTGGCCGGTGCTGGTGAGGTGATTGCCATTGATCTGGATGACAGCAAACTCGCGCTGGCCAAAGAGCTCGGTGCAACCCACGCCTTCAACTCCAGTGAAGAGGGTTGTATCGACAGGATCAAGTCATTGACCAATGGCGGTGTCGACTGTGCCATTGAAATGGCCGGGTCTGAAAAAGCCCTGGAATTCGCCTATCAGATCACTCGTCGTGGTGGCACTACAGTCACCGGTGGACTGGCCCACCCGGAAAAGAAGGCGTCCATCCAGCAGGTCAGCCTGGTAGCGGAAGAACGCACGCTCAAAGGTAGCTATGTCGGCAGCTGTGTGCCGGTTCGCGACATTGCCCGTTATGTCAGCCTGTTCCGGCAGGGCAAGCTGCCGGTGGACAGGTTACTGAGCGATACCCTGACACTGGATGACATCAATAAAGGATTTGAGAAACTGGCGTCGGGCAAGGCCGTTCGTCAGGTGGTGCTGTTCGATTAGGCGATGCGCAATAAAACTGCTGAATGGAGAAATCTGTGGAACGAGATGAGTTCAGTGTTCTTTATCCCCTCACAACCCGGTGGATGGATAATGATATCTATGGCCATGTGAATAACGTGACCTACTACTCCTACTTTGACACCACCATCAACCGCTACCTGATTGAGGTTGGCGGGCTGGATATCAATAATGCACCCGTGGTTGGATACGTGGTCAGCTCCAACTGCCAGTTCAAGAAACCGGTGGCCTATCCGGACGCACTGGAGGCCGGGCTCAGGGTCGTCAGGATCGGAAACAGCTCGGTGACCTACGAGCTGGGTCTTTTCCGAAGCGGTGACGCGGAGCCGGCTGCGCTTGGCCAGGTTGTCCACGTGTTTGTTGACCGTGAACAGAATCGCGCAGTTGCGATTCCTCAAAATATTCGCGGGGCACTTGAGCGCATCCTGGTTTCCTGACACGCCCCCGGTTATCAATCACTAAAAAAGCCCGGCGAGACCGGGCTTTTTTAGTGATATTCCGACGTCAGTCACTGGCTGAACGTTCCCGGACAATGGCCCGGTAAGCGATATCCTTACGGTAGAAGACACCTTCCCACTGGATCCGTGCAGCTACCTCGTAGGCGCGCTGCTGGGCTTCAGTAACCGTCTGCCCGAGGGCGGTGGCACATAGCACGCGACCGCCATTGGTCAGGACCTGCTCGCCGTTGAGCCGGGTGCCTGCGTGGAAGACTTTCTCGCCGTCGGTTTCCGTCTCAGGCAGCCCGGTAATAACATCCCCTTTGTTGTAACTGCCAGGATAGCCGCCTGCGGCTAGCACAACGCCTACGGCGGGCCGGTCGTCCCAGTCCGAGCTGCACTGGTCGAGCCTGCCGTCAATGGCGGCGCCACAGAGCTCCACCAGATCCGACTTCATGCGCAGCATGATCGGCTGGGTTTCCGGGTCACCAAAGCGACAGTTGAATTCGATTACCCTGGGTGCGCCCTGGCTGTCGATCATCAGGCCGGCGTAGAGAAAGCCCTTGTAGGGATGGCCCTCGGCTGCCATACCGCGCACGGTAGGGTGGATCACCTCGTCCATTATGCGTTTGTGGATATCGGCGGTAACCACCGGGGCCGGGGAGTAGGCGCCCATGCCACCGGTGTTGGGGCCGGTGTCGCCGTCGCCCACACGCTTGTGGTCCTGGGAGGTGGCCATGGGCAGCACGTGCTCGCCGTCCACCATGACAATGAAGCTGGCTTCCTCGCCTTCCAGGAATTCCTCGACGACAACGCGGTTGCCGGCATCGCCAAAGGCGTTGCCGGCCAGCATATCGCGAATGGCGTCTTCGGCTTCTTCCAGGGTCATCGCCACGATGACGCCCTTGCCTGCGGCCAGCCCATCAGCTTTAACGACAATGGGGGCACCCTGCTTGCGAACGTAGGCCAGTGCCTGGTCGACATCAGTGAAATTGGCGTAAGCTGCGGTGGGAATCCTATGGCGCTCCAGAAAGTCCTTGGTGAACGCCTTGGAGCCTTCCAGTTGCGCCGCTCCGGCGCTGGGGCCGAACACCCGCAGGCCACGCTCCTCAAAGAAATCAACAATACCGGCAACCAGCGGCGCTTCAGGCCCGACGATGGTCAGCCCCACATTGTTTGCGGCAGCAAAGTCCGCCAGGCCCTTGAGGTCCATCGCGTCGATGTTGATGTTTTCCAGGCCCGGCTCGCGGGCTGTGCCGGCATTGCCGGGCGCGACAAACACCCGGTCTGCATCCGGGGACTGGGCGGCCTTCCAGGCAAGGGCGTGTTCGCGGCCGCCGGAGCCTATTGCGAGAATGTTCATGGTCGGTTCCTGTCTGTCGGATTAATGCCTGAAATGACGCATTCCGGTAAACACCATGGCAATGCCATGTTCATTGGCGGCGTCAATCACTTCCTGGTCACGCATGGAACCACCCGGCTGGATAACGGCGGTTATGCCGGCCTGTGCGGCGGCATCAATGCCATCCCGGAACGGGAAAAAGGCGTCTGAAGCCATCACCGAGCCTTTCACTTCCAGGCCTTCGTCAGCCGCCTTGATGCCGGCGATTTTTGCGCTGTACACCCGGCTCATCTGGCCGGCACCCACACCGATGGTGCGACCGGCCTTGGCGTAGACAATGGCATTGGATTTCACGTATTTGGCCACTTCCCAGGCAAACAACAGGTCGTTCAACTCCTGCTCGGAGGGTTGGCGGTCGGTGACCACCTTGACGTCTTCCAGGGCGACCATGCCCAGGTCACGGTCCTGCACCAGCAGGCCACCGGTGACCCGCTTGTAGTCCAGGGATTTTGCGCGCTCGCTGTCAAACTCACCACAGGCCAGCAGGCGGACGTTCTTCTTGGCGGCTACCAGTTCCACGGCTTCCGCCGCGATAGTCGGGGCGATGATCACTTCCACGAACTGGCGGTCGATAATGGCTTTTGCCGTTTCTGCGTCCAGCTCCCGGTTGAAGGCAATGATACCGCCAAAGGCTGACGTGGGGTCGGTGGCAAAGGCCAGGTCATAGGCTTGCCGGATATCGGTGCCGATGGCCACACCGCAGGGATTGGCATGTTTGACGATAACGCAGGCAGGGTCGGCGAAAGGCTTGACGCACTCCAGCGCGGCGTCGGTATCCGCCACGTTGTTGTAGGACAGTTCCTTGCCCTGCAGTTGCTTTGCGGTGGCAATACAGGCTTCCCGCGGGTTGCGCTCGGTGTAGAAGGCGGCACGCTGGTGCGGGTTTTCGCCATAGCGCATGTCCTGAACCTTCACGAACTGGGTGTTGAAGGTGCGGGGGAAGTCGGCGTTGTCATTGTCCGCAGTGCGGCCGCCCAGGTAGTTGGCGATAGCGCCGTCATAGCCGGCAGTGTGCTCAAACGCTTTTACGGCAAGATCAAACCGGGTTCTGTAACTCAACTGGCCGTCGTTGGCTTCCAGTTCCTTCAGTACCCGACCGTAGTCAGAGGCATTCACCACAATGGCAACGTCGTTGTGGTTCTTGGCGGCCGCACGGACCATGGTCGGCCCGCCGATATCAATGTTCTCAATGGCTGTGGCCAGATCGCAGTCCGGTCTGGCGACGGTTTCCTCGAAGGGGTAGAGGTTTACGATCACCATGTCGATGGGAGCAATACCATGCTCCACCATCACTTCGTCATCGGTGCCACGCCGCCCGAGAATGCCGCCGTGGATTTTCGGGTGAAGTGTCTTCACGCGGCCGTCCATCATTTCAGGGAAGCCGGTATGGTCACTGACTTCGGTGACCGGTACCTGGTTTTCCCGCAATAGACGGAAGGTGCCACCGGTGGAGAGCAACTCGATGCCACGTTCAGTCAATGCGCGACCGAATTCTACTATGCCGGATTTGTCGGAGACGCTGATCCGCGCGCGACGGACGGGGGTGTTAGCCTGATTTGCCATGGGTCACTTATTTCTGCTGGGTATGAACGAATGAAGGCCTCGCGAATGTTGTCCGGGAGGCCCTCTCAATCGGGTAGCTGGATTATAGCAGACCGTACTGCTTAAGCTTCTTGCGCAGGGTGCCGCGGTTCAGCCCGAGCATGGTTGACGCCTTGGTCTGGTTGTTGCGGGTGTACTTCATCACCTGCTCCAGCAGTGGTGCTTCCACTTCCGACAGCACCAGCTGATAAACCTCGGTTACCGGGGCGCCATCAAGCTGTTCCAGGTAGTTCTTCAGGGCAACTTCCACGCTGTCACGCAGGGTAACGGTGTTGCCGCTGCTGTTTACCGTCTGCAACTGATGGATGTCATCGTTGGCGGGTTGGGTCAGATTGTCTTTAGCCAAAGTCTCAGCGGTCATGCTGCGAATACCTCTCCATTTCGTAAGCCTGCAAAGTACTGTTGAATACTGTTTTTCTGCTCCAGCGCGCAGCCAATGGCGTTGAAGCGTTTGCGGAATCGTTTGTCTTCGTCATGGGACTGCAGGTACCAGCCCACATGTTTCCTGGCGATGCGCACGCCCATGGTTTCGCCATAGAAAGCGTGCAGTGCTTCCAGGTGTTCGCTGAGCACCTGTTCAACCTCGTCAACCGGCGGTTCCGGAAGATGTCTGCCGGTTTCCAGGAAATGCAGTATTTCCCGGAAAATCCAGGGCCGGCCCTGGGCTCCGCGCCCGATCAGCAAGCCATCGGCGCCGGTGTGCTTCAGCACATCCCTGGCCTGCTCCGGCGAAGTGATATCCCCGTTTGCAAACACCGGGATGCCAACCCGGGATTTCACCTCGGCAATGGTGTCGTACTCAGCTTCACCTTTGTAGGCGTCAGCACGGGTACGGCCATGGATGGCCAGGGCCTGGATGCCGGCATCTTCCGCCATCCGTGCGATCAATGGCGCGTTCCGATGCTCCCGGTCCCATCCGGTGCGCATTTTGAGCGTTACCGGGATGTCCACCGCCGCCACCACGGCTTCCAGGATCTCCCGTACCAGTGCTTCATCCTTCATCAGCGCCGAGCCGGCAGCCTTGTTGCACACCTTTTTGGCCGGGCAACCCATGTTGATATCGATTATCTGGGCGCCGAATTCGGCATTCAGCCTGGCGGCGTTGGCCAGCATATCCGGATCACCGCCGGCAATCTGCACTGACCTGGGCTCCGGTTCACCCTCATGGTTCATCCGGGTCTGCGACTTGCGGGTGTGCCAGAGCTTGCTGTCCGCGATGACCATTTCAGAGACTGCCAGTCCAGCACCCATGCGCCGGCAGAGCAGGCGGAAAGGGCGATCGGTTACACCAGCCATGGGCGCAACAATCAGTGGATTGGGCAAGGTGTACGGCCCGATGTTTGCCGTTGGCAGCATGATCTGAGTCCGTGTCACAGCGGTTTAAGCGAGCGTCGGATCTGAACGTCTGCTCAATAAGTGACCGATTCTGATCCGAAGGGCGGTAATGATACCGCCGGGAGAGATGCTATTGAAGGGGCGATGTCATGAAAAAGTTGATTATTTTTCGTTCTTTCTGGTTGACTTTCAGGCGATTCGATGGCGGTCCCCACTGTTTTGCAAGTGAAGACCTGCTTACTCCTGGTTGGCGCGGAAGGCGATGTTGTAGTTCACGGCATCTCTTCCGGGGTCCCGGATATTAATGACGATCCTGACCGGTGTGTCCGTTGGCATGGCCTCCATTTCCCTGCCTTCTCCGGCGAGGTATTCCTCAGGTGTGAACACACTCTGGGCGACCACGTCACCGTTCAGGTTGGAAAAGGTCAGGGCAATGGCGGGAAAAGGCTGCTCGAACGCTGCCCGGTTGATAATAACCGCGTCGACCACCAGTTGGCTGCGGTTTTCGGGGTTCGTTCTTACCACCAGTTTGCGGCTCTGGATGGCGTCAACATCGATCAGTGGCTTCAATTCGCAACCGGCAATTTCGCAGCCCTTTTCATAGAATGGCCGCAGCTCCGGTATCGATGACAGGCGATCGAACTGGAACCAGGTGACCTGAGCCACCAGGGCACCGACCAGGGCCAGAACCACCA
>CAZFPG010000039.1:0-13884 GCA_964521055.1 uncultured Marinobacter sp. | reverse complement strand
CCAGCCCTCGGAGAGCCAGAGCTCCGGGCGCTGGTAACCACCATCCTCCACAAAAGCCAGAAAGTCACCATTGGACACAGGTACACGGGAGATGGCGAAAGACTCCAGCTCTACTTCGAACCCTGGTTTCTCGTTGTCAAACGCAAAATCGGTGGTCGCATAATGGTCGGATTCACCCGGCATACCGATCAGCCACCGCCCGGCCGGAATCACCGCATCGCCCTCTACCTGGTCTCCGGGGGCCGCACGTTCCCCGGTATAATCCGGTGCCGGTGGATAACCCACGGTCTGCCGGCACCAGATCAGCGATTCGATGTGCATGTTCTGGTGAAAAATGGCGTATCGATACAGGTACAGATCTTCATCCGTGAGCGGTTTGCTGCGGATACGGTCGGCCACCCGGTCGTAAATGGTATCGAAGTAGGCCAGGGTTTCCCCGCGCCCGGGAAACAGGTCCCGGCACCAGCGATCGCGGTGCTCGACATGGAACGAATCCCAGAGGTCGTCCATGGCCGGATTGTAACTGGGCGTGCCATCCAGAAGGTTGAACACGAACACTTCGTAGAAAAAAGCAGCATGGCCCATCTCCCACAACGGCGGATTAACGCCCGGGTGATAGGGCACGTCCAGTTTCTCTTCCGGTAGCGAGGTTATCAGTGCCCGGGTTCGTTGCCGGGCGGTTTCCAGCTCTGCCAACAGGGTTGTCTTGTCCACGCTAGTTTTCTCCAAATACGCCGGTATCGGTTACCGCCTCACCAACCTGCCTGAACGCCTTTTCGGAGGCCCTCAGGTCTGCCGTATTCCGGCCACATGCGGCGATGATGACGCCCGGGTGGTCGTCCGCCATAGCCAGGCCTATATTACAGGCTCTGCGATGCTGCGTGCCGGTCTTGTGGGCAAAGCTGACATGCTCGGGCAGGCCCGCCTTGATACGATTATCGCCCGTTTCAATCTTCTCCAGTACCGACAACAGGTAATCGTGACTGGCCTCACTCAGCACCTGATTCTTTGCGAGCGCCTCGAACAACCTGCTGAAGTCGTCCAGCCTGCCGGAGTTGAGTCCCGAGTCGTAATAGCCATCAAATGCCGCATCCAGATCCCGTACCAGGAATTCACCGGGTTCTACATCCAGCACTTTGGCCAGCGCCTGTACCCGGTTGCTGCCAGTGCCTGCTTTCCTGATAGTAAACATGTCAGCGCTGGAAAGGTCCATCGCCCGTTCGTGAAAACGGCTGTAGGCGTACCGCCGGACATCAGCCAATGTTGTTACCTTGCCGATTCTGCCATCGGTATTCACCGCGGCCAGTTCATTGACGGCGTCCATGCCCACCACACGGATCAACACATCCGTTGCGGTGTTATCACTGTAGATCAACATCTGTTCAAAAAGGTACTGGACAGTGACCCTGTCACCGGGTGACTTCCAGTTGGTTTCACCCGCACCATCCACAAAGTCGGTCGCTTCCAGCTCCACCTTGGCGTCCAGTGTCAGCTCCTTACGATCAACCGCCTCCATGACAGCCATGGCAACCGGCACCTTGATGGTGGAAGCCAGATACCAGGGCTCGTCCGCCCGCAGGCTGGCCGTCTCATCGTTCTTGAGGTTGTGAACAAACACGCCTAGCTCTCCGGGATATTCGTCGTCTATTGCTTGCAGGCGCTGTTCCAGGTCCGTCTGCCAGTCTGCTGCTGAAGCACACATGGCGAAAAGCGACACCAACAGTGCCATGGCAACCATTGCACAGGGCGGGGTTCTCATCGAACGGAGCGAATCCACGCCGTTAGCTTGATCCATAGGGCAGTTCCAATGATCAGTCCGAAAGTGAGTGTCAGGGCATAGTCATAGGAAACACTGTGCCAGTATCCAAGCAGATAACGAAAGACCACAAAGATGACGGATATGTGAAAAATAAACGCTGCCTTGGCATCACTGCCGATAATGGTTATCGGCTTCAGCACTGTCGCCAGAGGGCTTCCTCCCGCGAGTGCAAGGCCGAGGATAGCCACGGCTCCGGCCATGCTGAACACCATGAAAGTCAATTCCGGCGGGTGCTTGCCATCATTCATTGCGAGGGCATACAGCGTGTCGTGAACATCCGGTAAGGCGAACCAGAAGAACCAACCAAACAGCAGAACAGAGAGCGCCAGCAAGCATCCGGAGAGGGTCATTCTCCTTTTCAGATGTGGATGGCAGAACAGGATCAGCTCGCCCAGCAGCAACCCGAGCAGAATCAGAGGCCCCCGGGCCAGCTGGCCCCAGGTATACAGCTCTTCGTGTTCCACCAGAATGGCCTGCAGGGACGCGTTGCCCCAGAAATCAAAGCGGGCTGCCAGCAACTGCGCGAGCAGCGCCAGTAAAACCGGGCTTGAAACCCGCAGCCATAACGGCATACGAACCCATAAGGAGAGGAAGAAGGGTACCCAGATCAGGGCGATGGCATAAAACCCGAGGATTTCCACAAAGGAAGGAAAGGTCTGGTACAGCAAGGCATCTATGATCTGCTCCGGCTCGGCGAGCTGGAACATCTCCACCACGGTGAGCACCTTGTACCAGAAAAAGATGGTAACGCCGGCCAACAACAGTTTAAGACGCTTTCGCGGCCAGGACTCCTTGCCCACATGGGGCAGGAACGCAACGGCCAGGGCAATGCCGAACACCATGATAAACAGGGTGGAGGAAAACTTGGTCAGGGCATGGACGGGCACCATGCCCCAATCCGGGATTTGCTCAAAATCCAATAACCCCTTGATGCCGTGGCTGAGGATCATCAGTGTGACGGCCACCCCCCTGGCGAAGTCAATCGCTTCCACACGGCCGTCAACGGGGTTCGCCGAGGGCCTGCTACGCCACCAATGGTCTCTTAGCACGGCTACAGACACGTCAACTCCATGGGATAGGCGGGCAACCATTGCCCGCGACCTTTCAGATACGACAACAACCCGACGGATGGATGATTCCTAGGCATCAATTCCGGCTGCCCGCCTATGCCCATACCAGCAGAATCATTGGCACCGCAACAACTGTCACCAGAAGTGACAGTGGCAGCCCCAGCTTCCAGTAATCACCAAACTGATACCCACCAGGCTCCATCACCAGGGCATTGGACTGATGGCCAATAGGCGTCAGGAAAGCACAGGAGGCGCCCACAGCGACTGCCATCAGCACTGCATCGGAAGCCATACCCAGCTCTGCGGACAGGCTGAGGGCGATCGGGGCAACCAGTATCGCTGCCGCTGCGTTATTCACCACATTCGACAACAGCATGGTGCCCACCAGCACCATGGTCAGAACTGCCGCCGGGGCAAGACCGTCACCAATCACCAACATCTGGCCGGCGATCAGCTCGGCGCCCCCGGTTGTCTCCAGTGCCTGCCCTACCGGAATCATGGCCGCCAGCAGCACAATCACCGACCAGTCAATAGCCTTATAGGCACCGGGAGCATCAATCAGTCTGGTCAGCACCATGGCCACCGCCGCCGCTACCAGGGCGACCGGCGCCGACAGCCAGCCGCTGACTATGGCCACGATGCTGGCAACAAAGATGCCACTGGCAAGCATGGTTTTGCGGGGTGACCCGAGACGGAGACCACGCTCTGCAAGCGGCAGGCAGCCGAGGTTGGAGAGTGTGCTGTTCAGGGTATCCTCTACCCCCTGCACCAGCAGTATATCCCCGGCATTGAAACGAATGTCACCGAGGCGCCGCTTGAGCCGATGCCCCTGTCGGGCAACAGCAACAATGTTGATGCCATTCCTCTCCCGCAGGTTGAGCCGGTTCGCTGTTTGCCCGACCAGGGAAGACTCGGGGGTGATCACCGCTTCCGTCAACTGCACATCACCTTCCTTGAGGTCCTTCCTGCGGTGTTCACTGCCTTTCTCACCTTCCCCGCTATCCGAGCCTTCCTCTTCACGGCTGCCGAGCTCCAGCCCGGTATTATCCAGGAACGCCTGCAGGCTCTCGGTATCCGACTCCACCAGCAGCAGATCGTTCTCTTTCAGCACCTTGTAGGTCGAGGGGGCCAGCTGCCGTTTGTCGTCGCGAATCAGTGCCAGCACCACCACATCCTTGTCTTCACCACTGTCGGACAACAGGTTGTGCAGCGTGGCACCGGCGTAGGAAGACCCTGCCGGCACTTTCAGCTCGGTCAGGTATTCGCCGACACTGAACAGCTTGTCGTCCTCGCCACTGTCGTCGTCTCGCCGCGGCGTCAGGCGCCAACCCACGAGGGTGATAAAAGCAATACCCACCAGGGTGATTGCAGCCCCGACCGGCGCAAAATCGAAAAGCCCGAACGATTCCGCGCCTTCACGGTAACTGGCAATAATGATGTTTGGTGGGGTACCAATGAGGGTCATGGTGCCACCCAGCAGCGACCCGAAGGCCAGGGGCATCAGCAATAGCGACGGGGAGCGCCCAGCCTCCCGGGACATCCAGACAGCCACCGGCATCAACAGCGCCAGGGCGCCCACATTGTTGATAAACCCGGAACACAGCGCCACTACGCCAGTCAGGGTCAGAATCTGCAGCGTCGGGCGGTGGCCTACCCTGCCCAGCAACTGTGCGATGTTATCCACCACACCGCCGTTCACCAGACCCTGGCTTACCACTAGAACCGCTGCCACCGTCACCACGGCCGGGTGCCCGAATCCCGCAAACAGTTCTTCGGTAGGCAGCAGCCCGGCAATGGCGATTGCCAGCAATGCCAGCATGGCAACCACGTCAAACCGCAACCTGTTCCAGACAAACAGCACCAGCGTGGCCGCCAGTACGGAAAACACAACTCCCTGCTCTGTGGTCAACTGAGGTCTCTCCTGATCATTCTGGTGACGGTTTACTGCCGGTTCAAAGTACGCCAGTTGTGCCTGTCGTCACGCATATTTCATGAATTTCTGGTAACTTTTACTCTATGAGCGCACCTGTGCGTGCACGGAAGCACTCTGTTTACATCATTCTTAACACTACACCGGGCGACATGAGCCCCTCAGGGAACAACAGGTTTAAGGGAAGTCATGACCAGGGAACTTTACACCGAACTCTACCAGATAACGTTTGCCGGAAAGACGCTGGAAGGATTCAGCGACAGCGAAGTAAGGGACAACGTTAAAGCACTGTTCCGGATATCCGACGAACGAACCGAAAGTCTTTTCTCCGGCACCCGCACAACGCTGAAGTCCGGCCTCAGCCACGATGAAGCACTGATTTACCACCAACGGCTGACCAAAGCAGGTGCCGCCGTCCAGATTTCAGCGCAGCCCCGGCCAGCTACCGCCAGCACCGGCGCCGACACTCCGCCACCGGCTTCTCCCCGTGCCCGGCAGCCGCAATCCGGCCCCACCGGCCCTTTGCAGGAAACGCCCCTGGAGTTTACCGGCAGTGGCCGCGAATATTTCGGCATCTGGATCGTCAATATCCTGCTGACCATCGTCACCCTCGGCATTTATTCAGCCTGGGCCACCGTGCGGAACAATCAATACTTCTACGGCAACACCCGAATGGACGGCGCCAGCTTTCAATACCTCGCCAGCCCCATCACCATCCTCAAGGGCCGGCTGATTGCACTGGCGGTGCTGGTAGCCTATGTGGTGCTGTCGGAAATGTACGTGGAAGCTGCCGTGGTTTTCGCCATTGCCTTTATTCCCCTGGTGCCATGGATCATGGTCCGGTCCTTGCGGTTCAAGGCTGTTAACAGCGCCTACCGCAATATCCGTTTTGATTTCCAGGGCAAATACGGTGAAGCCTTTATGGTGGCATTCGTATGGCCGGTACTGAATATGCTGACCCTGCTGCTACTCACCCCGCTGGTCATGAAGAAGACCCATGCATTCATCGCCAACGGCAGCCGCTATGGCACCACTGGCTTCGAACTGAAAGCCGACACCGGCGAGTACTACCGTTTCTTCGGCAAGGGCCTGCTCATCGCCATCGCCTTTGGCGTTGCTGCCTTCCTGGCCATACGCCACATCGGTTTCACCGTCGGATCCATCATTGCCGCTGTCGGCTACCTGACGCTGTTCGGGTACTTCATGGCCGGCATCGCCAACCTGTTTCTCGGGTCGGTCCAGCTTGACAGCCATCGTTTCGAGTCGCGCCTGCAACCCCTGCAGATGATCTGGATCTACCTCTCCAACAGCTTTCTTGTGGTCATCACCCTGGGCCTGTTCACCCCCTGGGCCAAGGTGCGCATGGCGCGCTACCGTACTGCCTGCACTGCCATGCTGGTGAGCGGCGACCTGAACCACTTTGTGGCAGCCGAGCAGAGCCGCACCAGCGCCTTGGGCCAGGAACTGGGAGATGCCTTTGATGTCGACTTCGCCGCAATCTGAAGTCACGATCGAAGGCCAGTTCTACTCAGGCGGTGATTCCCGGCGACGGAACGCAGTTCTGCGCTCCGTCGGCAACGTGATCATCCTGGACGCTGGCGACACCCGCCTGCGGCTCTCACCCGCTGATGTGGAGATA
The DNA here is from genome assembly GCA_964521055.1 of uncultured Marinobacter sp. Classification (GTDB taxonomy): domain Bacteria; phylum Pseudomonadota; class Gammaproteobacteria; order Pseudomonadales; family Oleiphilaceae; genus Marinobacter. The sequence continues at coordinate 7,426 of CAZFPG010000039.1, read as the reverse complement.
GCGCCACGGATCGGCAATACCCCACGCTACCTTCACCTTCCTAATGACGGAGTGTTCGAAACCCGGGACAACGACGCCGTGGACCAGCTTGGTCGGCAGTCCCGCCATGGCCGCGGTAACCGCCTGCTGCATAGGCTGGAAAACCATCTCGGGCTGATTCTGGTTGCCGTCGTGGTGACCATAGCGACCACCGGTGCGGCGTTTGTCTGGGGAGTGCCCTGGGCGGCACAGGCCGTGGCAAATGCGCTCCCGGATGCTGTTGCCGAGCAGGCAGGGAAGTCCACACTCAGTACCCTGGACAACACCTGGCTGGAGCCATCCAATCTCCCGGAGCAGCGCCAGCAGGCATTACTGGCACATTTCCAGCCATTCCTGAAGCCGGTTGGAGGGCAGGATATCGAAGTCATATTCCGCTCCTCCCCCGCGATTGGAGCCAACGCCCTGGCATTGCCGGATGGTACGCTGATTTTTACCGACGACCTGGTGAACCTGGCCGGTGATGACGATGAACTCACCGCGATTCTCGCCCATGAGATCGGCCATGTAGCCCATCGCCACGGTATGAAAGGAATGGTGCAGTCATCCCTCACTTTCTGGCTGATCGTGATGATGACTGGTGACCTGTCAGCCTTTTCCGATGCCACTGTGGTTGTGCCGGCCGTATTGATGAGCCTGTCCTACTCCCGGGATATGGAACGGGAGGCCGACACCTACGCGCTGGAAACCCTCGAAGAAAATGGCATGGACCCGAACCATTTTGCCAATATCATGGAGCGACTGATGGCCGCCCACGGTGAGGAAAAGGCACCGGCGGCCGACGAAGAAAACAGTCGCTGGGACTTCCTTCGTGACATGCTATCGAGCCACCCGGTAACCGGGGAGCGTATCGAACGCTTTAAACAGAACCCCTGAACGGTATAGTGACGGTACATCCACCAGGGGGAGAAAGCTCCATGCCAGCCAGACCCAGCAGACCGGTTTCCGCGTCTGCCATCGACAAGCATGTCTACAAGGTTTTCCCGAATGACATGAACTCGCACCAGACGGTGTTCGGCGGCATGATCATGGCCAAGTGCGACCGCCTTGCACTGGTGGTTGCGGAAAGGCACTCCGGCCGTGTCTGTGTGACGGCAGCGGTGGACTCCATTCACTTCCGCGCACCCGCCAAAGGCAACGACACCCTGCTGTTCAACCTGGCCCTCAACCGCAGCTGGGGGTCGTCCATGGAAATCGGGGCAAGGGTGGAGGCGGAAAACAGCTACACAGGAGAATGTCGCCACATACTCTCCGCGTTTTTCACCTTTGTGGCGCTGGACGAGAACGACAAGCCCATTGATGTGCCCGCGGTAGAACCGGAAACGGAGGACCAGACGCGGCGATTCGCGAATGCGGAAATTCGCCGGAAGGGCCGTCTGGAAACCCGAAAGAAGCTGAGCGAGCACTGAATGGTGTCGGCAAACTTTACAGAGTTTGTTATGTGACAGAGTTCACATTTTATAACCTACTGAAACGAACACAAGTATTAAAAGTGGCACACAATCTGAATAAATAACCCGTGAATTTCCACCTGTTTACCTTGCGGTAGCGGTCACAGGGCAGTGACTGGATCAAGCCTTTCCAGCCTTACCAGCATTTACTGAACGTTTTGCAGTCCGTTTTCCCAATACGAACTCAGGGAGAGTCGCCATGAAGGAAAAACGACCGCTCGTTTGGTTGTCGGCGGAGCACTCTGATTCTGCAACGCAGCTTGACCTACTGACGGAATGGCTGCTGATTCCGGTCGCCATCAAGCGCCAACTGCCACCGGGCAATATCCCCGGCTACAGCGCCTGGGTTGGCGTGATAGATCTCAGCGCCGTTGCCAGCGACCAGTTGGCACTGGCAGGCAACTGGCTGGAAGTACTGGAGGTTGAACACTGGATAGCCATTCTCGAATCCCGGCAGCTTGATAATCCGGAGATCTGCAGTCTTATTAATCGCTACTGCGGGGATTATCACACCTTACCGATTCAGCCTGACCGGCTCCGGGCGGCCCTCGGGCATTTTTGGGGCATGTCGAAACTCCAGTCCCGGGATTTTCGGAACAGATCACTGAGCTATCGCGATTTTGCCCTGGAGGGCGAATCTCCTGCCATCAGAAAGACGCGGGAACTGCTTGGCAGGTTCGCGCACACCGAAGAGCCAGTGCTGATCCACGGTGAAAATGGTACCGGCAAGGAAGCGGCCGCAATATTCATCCACAACCACTCGTCCCGCAAACACAAGCCACTGGGTGTCGTGAACTGTGCCGCCCTACCCCTTTCCCTGACCCAGAGCGAGCTGTTCGGGTATGAAAAAGGCTCGTTCACCCATGCCATGAGGTCACATAAGGGCAGAATTGAAACCGCCGACGGCGGCACCCTGTTGCTGGTCGGCGTCGATGAGCTCAAACCGGAACAGCAATCAGCGATTCTGCGTTTCCTGCAGGAAGGCCAGATCGAACGTATCGGTGGTTGCCATCCCATTAAGGTGGATGTCCGGATAATCGCCACCAGTACCAGCCCCCTCGAACAGTCAGTCGCTTCTGGTCATTTTCGCAGTGATGTTTTTTACCGGCTTGGCAGTCTCTGTGTGCTGCTGCCACCGTTGCGGGAGCGCAAGGAAGACATTCCTTTACTGGCAAACCGGTTACTCGCGGCAGCGCCGCCTGCCGTCGGACCCAAACGGCTTGCGGACACCACCACTATATGCCTTGCCGAACACCCCTGGCCTGGCAATCTCAGAGAACTCCAGAACCGGATGCGTCAGGCCCTGCTGCTCGGACACTCCGCGATCATCGAACCCGGCGATATGGGATTTGGTCAGACACCCGCCAGCAAACAATACCCGAGCCAGGAACTGTCCCTGGATGCCTTCCGCTCCCAGGCGGATCGCCAGGCAATCTCGGTAAGCCTGGCACTGGCCCGGAATAATGTGTCTGCCGCAGCCCGGCTGCTCAATATTTCAAGAGTCTCTTTTTACCGACTGATGGACAAGCATCAGGTGCCCCACAGAACGTCCGCTTCGCCCCCGAAGAGTGACTGAAGGAGATTTCCCATGACCGCAAGACTGTTCTGGCTTGTCCCTCTGCTAACGGTAGCTACGCCATTACTTGCCGAAGACGCGGAAGCGGACAGGGGCTCGAGTGCGGCGATAACAGGGCCTGAGGAGGAACGCGACCCGGCGACCAACATAGCATCGATTACCGCAGACCGTGGCATTGTTACCCGGCCGGGCCGGTTCACTATTGAACCGTCCTTTTCCCATGCCCACAGCAACTCGACGGCGGTCGCAGTGGAAGGTTATACGGTGATACCTGCCCTGCTCATCGGGCTGATCAATATTTCGGAAATCCAGCGTGATATTTTTGTCGGCGCCATGTCGCTCAAGTACGGTTTCACCAGTAAGCTCGAGGCGGCGGTCCGCGTACCCTACCTGAGCATCAATGAGGACCTCAGGGAGCGGGAGGTGTTTCAGGGCACACCGGTGGATACCCTGCGCGAGTCCTCGGGCGAAGGCCTCGGTGATGTTGAACTCTCGGCTCGTTACCAGTTAACCGATGGCCTGGGCGGCTGGCCCTATGTGATTGGCGCACTGCGGGTAAAAGCGCCAACCGGAGATGGCCCCTATGACGTTAACCAGAGGATTATCCGGGATAATCAGGGCAACCCGATAGGTATTGAGCTGGAGAATCGGCCCACCGGTTCCGGATTCTGGGCGTTCGAACCCGGCCTCTCATTCATCTACCCGACGGACCCGGCCGTGCTGTTCGGCAACCTCAGTTATGTCTGGACTCTCAAAGAGGAGCAGGGCTTCGAAAACGGAGGTACGGTCGACCCGGGTGACATCGTGCGTTTCGGCTTCGGGATGGGGTTTGCATTTAACGACCGCACATCATTCAGTCTCGGCTATGACCACTCGATCATACGCAAAACCACCTTTGAGAGAAATAACGATCTTTTTGCAGCCAACTTCGACCGTATCCAGATCGGGTCACTGTCCTTCGGCCTGTCCCAGCGACTGACGCAATCCACCAGTCTGAGCCTGACGGTGAGTGTGGGGGTTACGGAAAATGCACCCAACAGCGAAATAACGCTCAAGCTTCCCATCAGCCTTTAGTGGGGAAACGGGGTATCAGCGACCAAGCAACTGGACCAGCTGATCACTGAATCGTGCCGGGAACTGATTTCCGGCACCCAGATTGCTCAGCTCGATGTTCAGCTGGTGCATATTCTGTATCACCGTGCTATCGAGGTTGTTCTGGACCACGGTCATCCAGCCATTGGGCCCTGCCATATTGCTGGACACCCGCGCGCCACCACTCTGGTTCGCGCTGATAACCTCGAGAACGGTTTCCGTATGATGGTCCGCCAGGCGGTCGCTGACGGCCTGGTTAAGATTGGGAATGGTCAGACGATTGATCACCATGGTGTCACCGTTAATACCGACAATCTGCTCCAGCCCGATGCTGATCTCCAGATTATCCATCAGGAAGCCGCCCCGGTATTCCGCCAGTTCCGGATCACTCAGGGGTTCAACACCAAGCGTCAACTCCGCCTGTGTAGACGGCGATAGCGTTGTCAGTGAAAGTGCCAATATAGCGATTGCCGGCATCCGGACCATCATGATCATCACCATTCCCGTGAAGAGGGCCAGTAGGGCAATGTATGCCCGAGTGAAGGCCCGCCCAGGCCTTTCTGTATTGGTGCCCTGGCCACCTGCGGCCAGTGTCCGTCACCGTGAAAGGCGTCTCGCCCCTGCTGGAGATGACTGCGGATTACAAAGGCAGTGCCGTTCCAGTAATCGCTGAATTGCGCATAGGAGTATACCTTCAGCCCGCGAGCCGGGTCGCCCACCAGAACCTCGCTCTCACTGATCCCTTTAATCAGCACGAAATGCCGGAAGCCGTCAATGTTCAGCAATACAATCATGGGTAACCGCACCTTCTCCTTGAGGCCGCTCAACGGCATGCGAAACCCATCAGCCTGGTACCCCCTGGCCTCAAGATAGCGCTTCATATCGAGCATGGAGAAACCGTCCCGGCGCACCTTTTTTTCGTCGGCCAGCGCCAGCATTTCAATAAAGACATCGTGCTCTGATACCGGGTCTTCGTAATGGAAGGACAATAACGAGGCAATGGCTGCGGAGCCGCAACTGAAGTCATATTGCTGGCGCATGACAGTGTCAAACCGCCGGTTCTCGAAACTGTTTACCTTCAGCTTTAAATCACCTCCGATGCCCGGCACCGTGACCGAGCCGGCGAAGGCAGTGGACCACAGCAGCCCGGCACTCGCGCAGATCGCAACAAGAACCTTACTGGCCATGGCCCACCTCCGTCAGTGATTGATCAGTATGTTGATCTGGGTACTGTCCTGAATGACCACCTGGTTACCGGTGTTCTGGATAACCGTGGCAACCCCGCTCATGTTGCCGAACGCGTTGTCGGAAATACTGTTGTCACCTGTGACAACATTACCCGACAGCAGGTTATCGGACACATTCGCATTCTGCTGGTTATCGTTGATCTGCCACTGCATCGGGATTCCCTGGCGGCCGCTTGAATCCGCCAGTTCATCGGCCGACAAGGGGGTGGCATCCATCCACTCCTCAGCCGACACAAACCCCGTTGCCCCGACCAGTAACGCCAGCAAGGCAGCCTTCAGTTTCCATCTGATGACACGACCCATGACATTTCTCCCGGAATAACAGCACCGCACCCCAGACAGGCAGTGCGGCCTGGACTCCTTATTGGGTGCCGCCACCGCCACCGCCACCGGTGGACAGGTTGGACATTACACTGACGTTAGCCTGTGTAACGCTGCCATTACCTGCGTTCTGGGCAAATGCCCCGACGCCGGTGTAGTTGGCTGAGCCACCAGAGATTTCATTGCGGTTACGGGCCTCGGTATAGGAACCTTCGCCATTGGCATTGCCGTATGTGGTTGAGCTTCCCGATACGCTGCCGTCCAGATCAGCGTTGTTCAGGAACACATCCAGATCCAGCGCCAGGGAGTTGTCGGAACTGTCGTTTCCACTATCAGACACAGTGGTGTTTCCGCTGTCTGCAACGTTGGTGGAATTATCGGAACTGTCATTTCCGCTGTCCGCAACATTGACGGAGTTGTCGGAATTGTCGTTTCCACTATCCGCTACATTGGTGGAATTGTCGGAACTGTCATTTCCACTGTCCGCCACGTTAACGGAATTATCGGAATTGTCGTTTCCGCTATCCGCTACGTTGGTGGAGTTATCCGAACTATCCGTGGAGTTGTCGTTGGCACTATCCGCAACGCTGATAGAGTTATCAGAGTTGTCGTTTGCGCTGTCCGCCACGTTAGTCGAATTATCGGAGCTATCCGTGGAGTTATCGTTGCCGCTGTCGGCAATCTTGAACGAATCAGCCACATCAGTGCTGTTATCCGAGCTATCGGTGGAATTATCATTACCGGAATCGGTATTGCCGGAATGGTCATTGTTGGCCGTGGAGGTGTTATCCGCGTTGGTATTCGGATCTCCATCGCCACCCTGGTCCGCATAGGCAAAACCGGAAATACCCAGACTCATTGCGATGGCAGCTGCTAGCAAATTTTTCCTGGTATTCATAATGTCGCTTCCTTTTCGATTATTGGCTTTTGGAGGGATCCGACTAAAACCGCTAGCCTTCGGTCAGCCAAGGTTCAGACCCGCCAGACAACTAGAGCGATTCCCGTGCCAGAATTAACAGTGAAGACCCAACATACTGTTTAAAATATGTTTTTTCGATCGAAGAAAATCAGAAGGTATCCGGGAGGGCCTTGAACTGTTTCAGGAATGAAACAGAACCAGCGACGAGAACAGGCCAGAAAGGATGTTTATTACTGGAATTCAGAAACTTGCGCGAAAATGCCAATGTAAAAAAACAAAACCCCACACAAGGTGGGGTTTCGGATCCTGAAGCGGGCATCCCGGCCCGCTTCAGTGACAACAGAACCGTTCTTTAGAACTGGTTCATGGTGTTGTCTTTGCCGCCAGCCTTCAGGGCTGCGTCACCTGCGAAGAACTCCTTGTGGTCATCACCGATGTTGGAACCGGCCATGTCCTGGTGCTTCACAGTCGCGATACCCTGACGGATTTCCTTGCGCTGAACACCTGCAACGTAGGCCAGCATGCCTTCGTCGCCGAAGTAACCCTTGGCCAGGTTGTCGGTAGACAGGGCCGCGGTGTGGTACGTCGGCAGGGTGATCAGGTGGTGGAAGATACCCGCTTCACGGGCGCCGTCACGCTGGAAGTTGGCGGTCCACTCGTCGGCCAGCTTGCCGAGATCGGTTTCGTCATACTTGGCGTTCATCAGGTCGGCGCGCTCGTAGGCTGACACGTCCTTGCCCTCTTCCTTCCAGGCATCGAATACCTGCTGGCGGAAGTTCAGGGT
>CAZFPG010000038.1:0-13977 GCA_964521055.1 uncultured Marinobacter sp. | reverse complement strand
CTGACGGCAACCTGGCCGAAATCCAGCCCGAAAACATCATGCAACAGGAACGCAGCACGCTCCAGGGGCGACAGTCGCTCAAGCGCCAGCATCAAAGCGAAGGAAACATCACTGGCGAGTACCTCTGCATCCGCTGAAGTATCTGGCGCCTCCAGCAGAGGCTCCGGCAGCCAGGGGCCCACATAGGTCTCCCGCTGCCGGTGAGCAGACCGGAGGCGATCCAGGCACAGCCGGCTGGTAACCGTTGTCAGGTAGGCCCGCACGTCGCTCACCGAAAGATGGTCGGCGTCATGCCAGCGCAGGTAGGCATCCTGTACCACATCCTCTGCCTCGGTCACCGAGCCCAGCATGCGATAGGCAACGCCAGTCAGATAACGGCGCCACTCATCAAACTGGTACGCAGGTTGTTCGCTCATAACAGCAGGCTCCTGGCAGTGTCAGCTATTAAGCATGGTCATTGGGATGAACCGCACGAAACCCTACACTGATCCGGTTCCAGACGTTGATTGCACCAATCAGTAACGTCAGGTCGACGAATTCCTTCTCGGTAAAGTGCGCCATACCCTGCTCATAATCATGAGCCGGGGCCCCTGTTTCTGCCACCCTAGTCAATGCCTCCGTCCAGGCCAGGGCCGCCCGTTCACGGGGCGAATAGAGCCTGGACTCCCGCCATGCAGACAACAGGTAGAGCCTTGGCTCACTCTCACCCGTCGCGCGGGCATCACTGGTGTGCATGTGCAGGCAGTAGGCGCAGCCGTTAATCTGCGACGCCCGCGTTTTTACCAGGTGTATCAGGCTCTCCTCCAGCCCACAATCGCGAACGTACTCCTCCAGCCGGGTCATTGCCGCGATGGCGTCCGGGGAGGCTTTATAGGCATTCAGACGTGTATCCATGATCTTACTCCTCTGCTTTGGTGGGGGTATTTACAGAGGTAGACGGGTCAGCGACGGGGTTTGTGACATGAGGGGGAATATCTTACGCAAAAAAAGACCCCGAGGGGTCTTTTTCTGGAACAGAGCCGAAGCTCCTGGCGGATACCTCCGCTTTACTCTGCGGGCTGATTAACGTCGTTCGCAATCAGCGTCACTGCGGTTTGTACCAGGGCGCGACCGTTGAACACGGCACCGGACTTCATTTCAACAGCAGTCTGTCCAAGGACGATGCCGTTAAAGGTAGTGCCCGCCTGGAGTGTGACATCCTCTGCCACCTGCCAGAACACATTCTGTGGCAGGGCACCGCCAGTCAGGATGATGGACTTGCCGTCCTGTACTTTAAGGCCCTGAGCAATCTGGAAGATCCAGACATCCGTGGCACTGCCGTTAAGGGTTACATCGGAAGTCACCAGCACGCCTGTTCCCCACTTGTAAAGCCCGGGATCCAGAGTCAGTCCGCCGATTTCACCCGCACCCAGTTCAGTAAAGTCAGGAAGTGTGCGGCCTGCAGCATTTGTGTAGGCTGTTTCCATATCGCTGATAGCTGCCGTCAGAATCGTCGGCGTATCGGGAGACATATCGGCCGCGAACAGCTTGCCCGTTACCAGGGCTGATGTGGCAAAGGTACCGCTAGAATCCAGAGTTTCATCAAAGCCGGTCAGTGCAGTACGATCCACAGGGCTGACGGCAATGTCGCCGAGGATGTCGGTGGTGCCGGTGGTGGAAATGCCGGTTTTCGCCAGAAGTACATAGTTACCTGCGGTGCCCAACTCAACAGGCAGTGGGCTGGAGGAAACCTCTGAACCCGTGGTAAAGGTCAAACTAAACGCCACCAGCGCATTACCCGCGAGATCGGCAATGTCGCCGCTCAGCATCAAATGATGGATGGTACCAGCAGCAAGATCCTCATCCGGTGAAAACACCACTGTAGTGGGGTTAATGAAGGACAATTCACCAGCCACAGCCGTATGCGCGGTATCGTCAAGAATCAAGGTAATACTTTGCGCGGTCACAGTGACTGGATCGATCGCTTCGCTGAATACTATGTTCAGCTTGACGTTACGCAGTACATCCGTATCACCATCTTTCGGAGTGGTAGCAGCAACATCGACTTCAGGAGCGGTGTTATCCGCCAACTCCCCTGTCGTGAAGTTCCAGACAACGTCTTCCACCAGCGAGTTGCCAGCTTCGTCCTGAACATCCGTAGTCAGGGTAGCGGTGTACACTGTCAGGCTGGAGAGGTCACCGCTGGGACTGAGCGTGGCCGAGGTGGTAGCAGCATCGTAGGATACGGCGCCAACTATTGCAGTTTCGCCCGCGCCTTGCAGCGTAAAGCTCGTTCCATTGACCGTTTCAGCTTTCACTTCCTTGTTGAAGAGCGCGACGACCTTGCCATTGATCGCAAAACCCGTCTCTTCATCTGCCGGAGCGGTGGAAGTGACTGTCAGCGCAGCGATGACCACTGGCTCATCGCTGCTGGACTTCGAACTGCTATTGCCATTAAAGCAAGCTGATAGAGACAAAGCCAGGAGAACAAAAAAAGCACTAAATAAATACTTAGTGATAATCTTCGTCGAATACATGATTGTTACCTACTACTTAAGTCCGGCCATACTCATATGGACGGGAATGGAAGCGAGTAATACTGCCTACTCGTTCCGGGATGCCTCACGCGCTCGCAACTCTTTATTTATCTGCAAGAAATACCATGAATGCGGTGTTGTTTGGTCTGTCCGGGCCGAGAGATACCTCAGCCACGCTCACTTATATTCCCTATTACAAACTTTAGATATATATATTTTGTGTTTTAATATAAACGCATGGAAATGAAGGGATAGCGGCCTCAGAAAAAGAACTCCTCTACCAAAGACCCATCGAAACTTCCCGAATCCGCTCTGATCATGATTGACTGCCAGAACACCTACCGTGAAGGCATCATGAAGCTGGGAGGGGTGGAAGAAGCCCTGGGCATATGCAGCCAGCGCCAGGACTACTTAGAATCGAGAGAGGGATGGAAAGCCCTCTCAGTCGTCGTTGCTGAACGCGGAGAGGTGAAACTCCGTGGCCTCAATTGCTTCCTTCATTCCCGCTTCCAGCACTTCCGGAACCTCTCCGCCAGCAAGCACCTCCAGCACAGCATGGACACCCTGTGCGAGAGAGGTCAGGTTGTAGCCGCCTTCCAACACCAGGGCAAGCCGGCCCTCGCAATGCTGGTCGGCGATTTCCTGGATAATGCGGGTAATGACCTTGAAACCGTCGTAGGTAAGGTTCAGCGCCATGTCGTTGCGGTGGGGGTCGAATCCCGCGGAGACGAGAATCAGATCCGGCTTGAAGTGTTCAGCGGCCGGAACCAGCAGGTCGCGGTATACTTTTTCAAAGGCAACGTCCCCTGCTGACTCCGGAAGCGGCACATTGATGGTATAGCCCTCGCCGAAACCGGCGCCTACTTCTTCCATATATCCGGAACCCGGATAAAACGGTGCCGCACAATGAGTATCAAAGAACAGAACGTCCGGGTCCGCCCAGAAGATATCCTGGGTTCCGTTCCCGTGGTGCGCATCCCAGTCGATAATCAGCACCCGCTCACAGCCCAGCTTGGCCTGGGCATGGGCTGCCGCCACCGCAACGTTGTTTAACAGGCAGAAGCCTCTTGCCCGCACCGGCTCCGCGTGATGACCAGGAGGCCGCACCAACGCGAACGCGCTCTGGCACTCGCCTTTAACCACGCTCTCCACGGCCGCAATGGCGTTGCCGGCTGCGGCGAGGGCGGCGTTAACACTATCGGGAGAAACAGCAGTGGTATCCGAGTCCACCCAGGCACTCTTTCCGAACAATGACAGAATATGATCCAGGTAGGAGGTGGTATGCACCCGGGCGAGCTGGTTGTAGGTGGCTGGGCTCCCCGACTTGAACTCGACACCCGGAACAGGGTGTTGGTCCAGGTACTTTTTGATGGCGGTCAGGCGCCCCGGATGCTCCGGATAGCTCCACTTGAAATCCAGGCCCTGCAGGATGTGCCTGACCCGCTTTTCCACCCGGCTGGGCACAAAAGGCAGGTCCACCTCCGGATTGTGGCCCAGCATGACTTCATCATAAAAGACATACACCGTTCGATCGCCTAACACTCCAGTCTCCTTCTCGCCCTACGCATCTTATGCGTTCCAGGGCTGATTGTTCAGTGCTTCCTGCACCGAGCTTGTAAACGCCGCAGCCCGCACACCCATGGTTTTGAAGCCCAACCGGGTCCAGGCAGCTTTGGCTTCTTTGTTAGAGGCAGAGTACTCGAGAACCAACTCATAGGCACCGCGGCTCTCCGCGAATGCCACCAGCCTCCGCAGCAGGCCGGGGAAAATCCCCAGCTTGCGGAATTCCGGCTCCACCCAGACATCATCAATAATCCCTGTCCTGTATTCCACGTGGCTGGTCTGTTCCCAGATGCCCTGGCTGCGGGATATATAAATATAGCCCATGCCCACCAACCCGGCTTCGGGTACCGCGGCTACCATAAGTTGCTTGTTGGGATCATCCAGAGAGGACCGCAGCACCGCAAGAAGTCGGTCATGCTCATGCTCCTGAAGGATCTGATGCGGTTCGCCCGAAACGTGCAGGGCCAGCCTGGCGAGAAACTCCACCAGCACGGGCAGGTCCTCCTCTACGGCTTCCCGAATCAGGAACCTGTTGGCTGCCTTTTTCTTACTCCCCACTTTGCGGCTCCTGCCAGACCACCGCAAGTGCTCGCAGAGCGGGAATTTTTTCGGGCGGAATCGGGCGGGAAAAAAGATACCCTTGACCGTAAGTACACTGGTGCCCCCGCAAGAAGCTCAATTGCTCCTTGTTTTCAATACCTTCAGCTACCTGGGACAGGCCCAGGGCCCTGGCCATGTCGATAATGGTACGGGTAATCGTATTTCCTTCCTCGCTCGCCGGCAGTCCGTCAATGAACGAACGGTCAATCTTCAGACTGTTCACCGGTACGCGGCGAAGATAGGCCAGCGAAGAGTATCCGGTACCAAAATCGTCGATGTTGATCTCAATATCGCGAGCCTTCAACCGTGCCAGATTATGTTCCACGACGTGACTGTCCCGGACCAGGGAATGCTCTGTGATTTCAATACGCAGCAGCTTTTCAGGAACCTGTGCACCTGCCAGTCGGTCAAGCAGTTCCTCCGAGAACGTCGGCTGCGCCAGCTCAGCCGGAGATACATTCACCGCCACTGTAATATCCCAGCCGGGCTCAGAACACCAGGCCTGCAGCTGCCGGCAGACCTCCTCGCGAACCCAACGGCCGATCGGCAGAATCAGGCCAGTCTGTTCGGCGAGCGGGATAAACCGCTCCGGAGCAACCTGGCCGAGCTCGGGACACCGCCAGCGTAACAGTGCTTCAACACCTGTCATTTTCCCGGTTGTTAAAGAAAAAATAGGCTGGTACAGCAAATAGAACTCGTCTCTTGCCAGTGCACCCTTCAGGCAGGACTCGATCTTGAGTATCTCTGAGAGCGCCTCCGAATGGGCAACATCGAAATAATGCACCGGCTCGTTCCGGCCCTCGGGGCTGACCCGAATCGCCGCCGACGCCTGCTCAATAAGCACTTCTGCACTATCACCCTGATCAGGGAACAGGCTTCCCCCGATGCGCACCCTCAGATAGTGCTCGTGGCCCTGACAGCGATAGGGGTGCTCAATCGCTGCATTGATCTGCCGGGTAACGTCTCTGCGCTGGCCTTCACTCTGCACCGGAAACACCAGCACCAACTCATCGGCTTGCAGGCGCGCGACCGAACCGCCCCTGGGGCAATTATCCTGCAGCCGTTCGGCCAGTTGCTGAAGCAGTTCATCGCCCCCCTTTGTTCCCAGGCTCTGGTTAATGAGGCGCAGCCCCGTCACATTGAATAGCAACACCGCCACCTGAAACGACTCCACTTTGGCCAGCTCAAGCAACTGATTCAAACGGTCCATCAGCAAGCGCCGATTGGGCAGGTGCGTCAGGGGATCGTAATAGGCAGAGCGTTCGATGGAGCCCTTCAGCGCAAGCAGATCCGCAGTATGGGCAATTTCATTTTCCACCAGGTCGGCAAACTGGCGCAGGCGGGTGCGATACTCCTCGTCGAAATATCGGGGGTGATGGTCCAGCACGCATAGCGTGCCCAGAGCCTGCCCCGTCGGGCCCCGCACGACAGCCCCCGCGTAAAAGCGAATATAGGGCTCGCCGGTAACCAGCGGATTACCGGCAAAACGCGGGTCATCCAGCGCATCGGGTACAACCAGCATTGAATCCTGGTTGATGGCATGGCCACAAAAGGAAATATCACGGGGGCACTGGGTTTTATTCCAGCCCAGCCTGGATTTGAACCACTGCCGATCCCGGTCCAGCAAGGTAATCAATACAATGGGAAACCCGAACATGCTTGCCACCAGGCTGGTATAACGGTCAAAACGCAGCTCCGAGGCCGTATCAAGCAGCCGAAGGCCGTAAAGCTCCTCCAGCCTCGCTTCCTCGCCCTCGGTAATCTCCGGTGCTATATAGGCGTTCTGATTCATGGCTATCCAAGGCCTCCAGGGGAACCCTTCTCCCAGTGTAGAGTATAAGGCAGCCGTTAGCAGGCGGGCTGGATGAACATCCCCTTCTCGTCCGCCACCTGGCCCTCGTTTCCGGTACGCCCTGCGGCCAAATCTGTTACACTTTCAGCCTTTAAATTATCTTCGAAACGGTCTATAACACTACCGTGGCGCTTAATTTTCAGGGAGATAGCAATGTCTATTCTCGATCTTTTCAAAAGATCAGAAAGCAGGGAACCCTCCACGGGCCAAGCCAGAGACCCCGAATGGGGCACACTGCTCGTTGTTTCAGAGGACTCCCACACCATAGATGAAAACGGCAATGTTGCCGTGAATGTCGAGAGCTCGAGTGTTCAGGAGGTTCTCAGGGAACGCTTCGACGAACTTGAAAGGTTCGATCGGGCGATGATTTCCCATCACGCCTGATGGGAGTTCTTTACGTCGCCTTTGTGCTCGTGTGCGGGTACATCTACACCACCACCTACGCCCCTGCCCGATACAGACACAAACGTTCAACTGGCTGGACTTCCTATTTTGAGGTAGCCAAGTACGGCTTCATTGCAGCCATGGCTGCGTCTGTTGCGACCGTACTTCTCGACGTTTTCGATGTTCCTTCCAAGCTGCTGGCAAACATCAACGTCACAATGCCAGAAGTGGCTGGAAAGCTTCACGAGTACAGTTCTGGAGCGATTAACCGGACAGAATTTGCGATCGCATTGATTACCCTTGCGCTCGCATACAGTGGCGGCCACTTCCAGAACCGAAAATTCAAAAAACCCAGAACACGGTTTACGGCCCTTCGCGAGTTGTGCAAAAACGAAGAGATTGAGTCACTGTTCCTGGAAGCAGCTGCAACTCTCACATTCGTCTCGGTAACGCTCGATACCCGCAAGACCTACATCGGAATTGTCCTGGATGTGCCGGTAGAGGAAACTTCACTGGACTCCCTGGCAATAATCCCTTTTTACAGCGGCTATCGCGATGAGATCACACTGGACCTGAAGATCACCCGAAGCTACTACCAGCATTACCGTAAAGCCGGCCTTTATGGTGAAAACCCCGATTACAAAAAGCTCTTCTTCTACCGGGTTGTTCTACCGGTCAACCGAATCGTATCCTGCTCACTGTTTTCACAGAGCGTGTACAAGTCTCTGGGTGATCAATCACCGAAGCCCCGGTTTCGCTTGCCTCGAACAGATAAGAACAGTTGATCGAAACATCAGGATCCTGCAAAAACTGTTTCCTGCTGGCGATAGGCCTGTCGCCTGGGTTTTGTGCTGGACTGACTTCTCACCATTCATGTCGAGTTAGGCTACTATTATTTCCCGGGCCATGTTCATAGGGAGATTGCTTTGCCAAGTTACGAAACACACACCAAACGCACCAGTATCGATATCGGGTTGGGCTACTACGATGAAATCGAGGGGCTGTTTAGATTCGGGAACGACGGCCCCGATCTCGAGGACACCATCACCTTTGTCTTTAGCCAGACACTGCAAAGGGATCTCTTCTTTGGTTCATGGGCACAGGCCTATCGCAACGGTAACGGCGAGTACCGGCTGAAAATCACCAGCCCCTGCGATGACGTTTCCGCGTACGAAACGCTGATTCCCCAGTACATTGCCGCGGGTCAGAAGGCGCTGGTCAGCTACTACGAAGATATCCCCTGGTCGGCACGCAAGGGTTGGGAGTTCCTGTTGCCGTTTGGGCTGGCCATGACGAACGTAAAGTCGATCCAGCTGCTCCATTTTCCTCCACTGGAAACGTTCACCTATAAGGATTACCTCTACTCTCCCACCAACCGCCGCTGGGAATGCCTGCTTGCCCAGAACGGCTTCAACGGCGCCAATAACACCTCGGTTGAACGCATTGTGGATGTGGCCCCCATCGCCGCCCCCGGAGGTGCCGGCAGTGAGCTCAGCGATTACAACGAAGCCTTTATCCCCTACGCCAAAGCGCAGTTGCGGAACTTCCTGCGCCCGCTGGAGAAAACCGGAAACCTGTTGACCCAACCCATGGTCGCCTATGGCGAGCCTGTCCACGACTGGCTCAAACAGGCCTTTGGCCTGGAGCAGACCCCCGGCACCCTGGACCTCGTCCAACTGACCGTTCTTGAAGGGAAAGAGGGCCATCCGGCCCCGACAACCTGGGTACTGTGCGCAAACCACCCCAGTGAATATCTCTATGACACCGACCTGCCATTGAGCGATGCCTTTAAACCCAATGGTGAATACCCACCCCCCATCAATATTATGTGCCAGGATCTGATCGCAGCCGGCTGGCAGGCACATATGTCGGACTACCCGGGTGATGATCCCCACAAAACCCTGGCCATCCTTCAGGAACACTGGGGCTGGGATGCCGCCAGCGGCACCGTGAGAAAGGACAAGGCCGATGCCCTGCTGGCGATCATGAAAGAGCAGAACCAGGAGTTCAGTCTCGACAACAACAGCTTCACACCCACGGAAGCACAAACCACGGCTGCCAGCTTTGTCCTGGATCGCAACCCGGCATCGGACGAATACTCCACCTACGCCTTCCTCCCCCATGCTGACCGGCCCTTCTCTGACGTTCCGATGGCCAGGCATGCCCGCTTCCCCGCCAACCACCGGCTGATGCAGGTGGGAGGCTACCTGGTGGATTGGACGCCTCCAAAGTCCGATGACGATGTGATTCACTATCGGCTGCTGAAGTTCGACCGCGACAGCGGCAATCCGCTGGCGGAAAAGACACTGGCCTACGGCACCTGGAACAAGGAAAAGTTCTTTGGCGACTATCGCCCCAACTTCGGCGCCAGTTTCGAACAGATCGAACTGATCGGCCTGCCGGGCTATGTACTCAGCATCATTCCCGCCGCCGGACGACGAAGCTATCAATTGTGGAATTTCGACCCCCAGGCCAAAGACGACTGTCTCTCGGCCGGAGAGTTCGAAAGCGGTGGTTTCCGCGATATAGCCGCCGACCGCGAACTCTATCCCATCGGCAACTACGTGCTGGACCGCAAGGGCGCAAACTACCGGGTCTGGAGCTTTGACCCCCAATCGGCACCACCACTGGCACTGCCCACCGTACAAAGCGGCAACTGGAGCGCGATTGACCAGAGTGATGCCATGGCGGCGGTGGGCGGTTATGTGGTGACATGGAAACCGGAAGTGCCTTCCGCGGGTTGCCGCATAT
Organism: uncultured Marinobacter sp.; assembly: GCA_964521055.1. GTDB lineage: Bacteria > Pseudomonadota > Gammaproteobacteria > Pseudomonadales > Oleiphilaceae > Marinobacter. Next base: position 4,311 of record CAZFPG010000038.1, on the reverse strand, counting down.
GGGCATTCGACGCCAACAACGCCGATCCCCTGGGCGGCGGGCCGGTTAACAAAGCCCCTCTCCCGGATGGCTTTGAACCGCGCTCAACCCTTTTTGGCGTGGTGCCAAGTCAACCCGTCCACAAAGCCCGGGAGAAAACACCCGGCACTATCGAATTCATGCGTAACGAGATCGAGCATGTCGTCTACTACATGCTGGAGAGTCGCTCCTTCGATAACGTGCTGGGGTGGCTCTACGAGCGCGGTCAGAAGGACGGCCTGAACTGGATCGGCGCCAGCACCGACGGTTTCCGGGGCCTCGATACCTCCATGAGTAACCCTCTACCGGATGGCCAGGATGCTCATGTCAGCCAGTATAAGGGAGGCAAGCTGAGTAATGACTTTGTGCTCGGCGGCCCGGCCCAGGACCCGTGGCACGACAACAGCGACGTGCTGATGCAGATGTTCCACGGTTACGATGGTTACGCCAAACGCGAACAACCGACGATGGATGGTTTTGCGTGGAACCAGAACAGCGCGGCGGTGCTTTCAAGCTTCACCCCGCAACAACTGTCGGTACTGAATGGCCTCGCCAGGGAATTTGCACTGAGCGACGACTGGTTCAGTTCCATCCCGGGAGGCACCGACGTAAATCGCGGCTTCTCCGTCAGCGGCTCGGCCTATAACCGGCTTGGCACCTGGGAGGGTGGCAAGGCCTACCAGGACTGGCCAGACACCGCGCATCGCCAGTCAGTCTGGAAAACCCTCTGGAACCACGGTCATCGGGACTGGAAAGTCTACTACAGCATTCTCTGGCAGGAAGCGGTGTTCACCCACCAGCTCTACCTCAAAGGCCAGATACCAGAAGTGGACGCACAATGGGCAAAGGCGGTGCTGGGCGCGAAACGCAGCGGCGGGCTGCCCAATTCAACCTGGATAGCCCCGTTGCAGCGGTTCTACGATGACGTGAAAAACGATGCGCTGCCCCGGTTCAGTTACCTGGAACCGGCCTGGGTAGGCGCTGAGTGCACATCCTACCACCCTGGCTCCTCGTCAACAGGGATCAACTCCCTGGTCCCCGCTGAGCGCGCCCTCAATGAGATCTACCAGGCCCTCAGCAGTAACGAAGAGGTCTGGTCGAAAACCCTGTTGGTGATCACGTTCGACAAGAATGGCGGCCTGTTTGATCACCAGCCGCCGCCCTATGCCCACAAGCCCTGGCCCAACGATAGCACCGACGGGTTTGAGTTCGATATCATGGGGCCCAGGGTGCCAGCCGTGTTTGCGTCGCCCTGGATCAAACCACAGACAATCCTGCGCAGCCGAAGCGGCCGGAGTTTCGATGCAACCTCCTTCGCCGCAACACTGCTGGACTGGTATGGCATTGCCCGCGAAACCTGGGGGCTGGGGGACCGGATCACGGAAGTGCCCACGTTTGAAACCCTGCTCACGGAGACGGAGCCCCGCAAAACGGCACCGCAATTCACCGTGCCCTATGACAAGGACTTCCCAAAACACGGATAAGCCGGCCCGCCGCCGCCTTTCAGGTGGCGGGTTATAGAAAAGTACCTACGGGCAGGTTAACCTGTAACCCATTAAATCTATGTTCCACTACTTTGGCTTTGGTTCCAATATGAGCATGCTCTCGCTGAGAGCCAAGGGTGTCGAGCCCCAGGCATCGAGAAGAGCCGTGTTACGGGGGTGGCAACTGCGCTTTAACGTGCAGCACTTCTTCCGCCATGAGGGTGGTGTTGGCAATATCGAAAACACCGGCAACCCGAACGACCGTGTTCTCGGTGTGCTCCACGAATGCCCGGATGAGGCACTGCCTCTGCTGGATGAAGCAGAAGCCTACGGGCATGGCTATGACCGCATAGAGATTGAGGTGGAAACAGATACCCCTTCCGCCGGACAGACTCCGAGGGTTTCCGCCCTCACCTATGTGGGAATGCCCCAGTTTATCGACAACGACTGCCGGCCCAGCCGCCGCTACCTGAATATTATCCTGGAGGGTGGCCGCCAGGCCGGGCTGGATAACGACTACCTGAAGACACTGGCCTGCCAGCCAATACACCAGGCCGGGGACTATCCGACATTCACGCCGCCAGCCGGCAACCACCCAACCTTTGACCGGGACTCACTGGCCGAACAGCCCCTGTACACGGCACTCTACGGGGCAGTGTTTGACATGTCCGGGGCGAGGCCCCTGCACCACTTTCTCAAAGGCTTTTTTGGTGGCAGGGACATGACGCTGTTCCATCTCAGACGGCTGGACAGCAGCAACATTGACGAAACCATGGACGATATCCGGAAGGGACGCCTCAATCAGGCCCAGAAGCAATACCTCAACGCGTATCTGAATGAATACGCCAGAGAGTATCGCTACGTTGGCCATTATAACTATAGTAAAGACTGAGGAGTTCCCATGTCGTCTTTTCCTCCTGCCCTTGCGCACAATGCGCTTGAGGAGATCCTGCCGGACCTGTTTTTTGTCAGTGGTGGCATGAAAACCGTGCTCATGGACCTGGACTGGCAGTTCAGCCGCAACATGACCGTTGTCCGGGACGGTGAACGGCTTATCCTCATCAATACCGTAAGGCTGAACGACGACGGCCTGGCGGAACTGGACCGCCTGGGAAAGGTAACCGACGTGATCCGGCTCGGGGCGCTGCACGGCCGTGATGATGCTTTCTACCTCGATCATTACCAGGCGCAATACTGGGTGATGCCCGGCCTGGAGCCGGAAGATCACGGTACCGCTCAGACCCTCGACCCGTCGTCGCCCTTGCCCGTTAACAACGCGTCGCTGTTTCAGTTCGAGACCAGCAACCTCCCCGAAGGCGTGCTCCACCTGCACCGGGAGGGCGGCATCCTGATCGCCTGCGATGCCCTGCAGAACTGGCTGAAACCCGACGAGCACTTTTGTGACGCCTCGTGTCAGAGAATGGAACAGATGGGGTTCTTCAAACCGGCCAATGTTGGCCCGGTCTGGCTGCAGGCGGCGGAACCCGCCGCCGGTGACTTCAGCCGCCTCAAGGCACTGGACTTCAGACACGTCCTCTGCGGCCATGGCCAGCCCCTGCTCGACAGTGCCAAAGAGGATTTCAGTGCAACCTTCAGCCGACTGTTCAATTGCTAGACCGCCATCCCCGGGAGAGGCACCTGATGCAGAGCGAACTAAAGCTGACCGGATACACACTGTCCTCCTGCCTGTGGCGAAAGGCAGGCCGGGTCGCCTATCGCGCACGGCGACTGGCGGATGGCGCGGACGTCAGCATTGAGACGCTGGACACCGACTATCCGGACCGCAGGCAGGTGGCCACGCTCAATCACGAGGCCAGCATAACCGCCCGTCTCGCAGGCGTGGAAGGCGTGCGCCGGATTCACGAAATACTGCCGCACGGCAGCGGTAACCTGGCGCTGGTCACCGATCTGTATAACAGCTCGCTGGCCTCGCTGCTGGAAGAACGCACCAACAGACGGCTGCCCGTGCTCCAGGTGCTGGAAATCGCCCAGACCCTGGTCCAGGTCCTGAGCGATATCCACTCGCGGGACATTGTACACAAGGCACTGACACCCGATAACGTGCTGTTTGACAGCAACCGTGGCGTGTTTGCGTTATCGGGCTTCAGCATCGCATCGGAGCTGGGCCAGGAACGGCAGGCCAAGCAGCTCCCCAGCCAGCCCGAGGGCGCGCTGGCCTACATGTCGCCGGAGCAAACCGGGCGCATGAACCGGAGCCTCGACTACCGCTCGGATTATTATCTGCTGGGGTTACTGCTGTTTGAACTGCTGACCGGCAGCCCGCCTTTTACAGCGGACAACACGCTGGAATGGGTACACAGCCATATCAGCCGGCTACCCCCGGCACCCCATACGTTATCCCCGAAAGTGCCCGAGGCCGTGTCCGCCATCATCCTGAAGCTGCTGGCCAAATGCCCGGAAGAGCGTTACCAGAGCAGCCTGGGCCTGCAGCATGACCTTGCCCTTTGTGTCGCTGCCATGGAACAGGGTCAGCCATTACCTCCCTTCCCACTGGGCGAGAAGGATCACCTGCAGAAGTTTCTGATTCCACAGGCACTCTATGGGCGCGAACGGGAACTGAATGAACTTCTGGAGCTGTTCGAACAGGCGGTCGAAGGGCGGACCCGCTTCTGCCTGGTTCACGGCTACTCCGGTGTTGGCAAGTCGGCACTGGTCAACGAAATCGATCGTTACCAGATCCGAGAACGCGGCTTTCTTGTACAGAGCAAATTCGACCAGTTCCAACAAGGCGAAGCCTACTCAGCACTGGCAGCCACCTTCCGCGCACTGGTGCAACAGATCATGCTGG
>CAZFPG010000037.1:0-14016 GCA_964521055.1 uncultured Marinobacter sp. | reverse complement strand
CGCCTCTGGAAACGCTTTACCATTGAGCTTTCCGGCGTACGCAAGGGTCACCAGGTGCTGGATATTGCCGGCGGCACCGGCGACCTGACCATGAAGTTTTCCGACCTGGTGGGCCCCACCGGCAAGGTGGTCCTGGCCGATATCAACGCGTCCATGCTGCAGGTCGGACGTGGCCGCTTGATGGACCGTGGTTACGCCGGCAACATCGAGTACGTGCAGGCGGATGCCGAACACCTGCCGTTCACGGACAACAGCTTCAACGCTGTCAGCATCGCCTTTGGCCTGCGCAATGTCACCGACAAGGATCAGGCGCTACGGGACATGACCCGAGTGCTCAAACCGGGCGGCAAGGTGATGGTGCTGGAGTTTTCCAAGCCCACCAATCCATTGCTCAGCAAGGCCTACGATGTCTACTCGTTCAACGCCCTGCCATTGATGGGCCAGTTGATTGCTGGCGACTCCAACAGCTACCAGTACCTGGCCGAATCCATCCGCATGCATCCGGACCAGGACACCCTGAAAACCATGATGGAAGAGGCCGGCCTGGTGAACTGCAAGTACTACAACATGACCGGCGGCGTGGTCGCCCTGCATGTGGGAATCAAGCCCTGATGTTTCCCGGCCCTACCCTGCTGTCCGCCGTTACCGCCATCGTCGAGAGCGCCCTTAACCGCGCCCTGGAGCTGGATCCGGCCGGAAAGCAGGCACTGATGTCGGCCCTCACCGGCCCGGTTCAGTTTGCACTGGAATCGGTCAACCTCACGCTGGTACTGCAACAGGCGGGAGATCGGGTCCAGGTCGCCAGCCAGCCTGCGGAATCTCCGGCATTGGTGCTGTCCGGTCGGCCCATGGCTTTTGCAGCCCTGGCAACCGGCGATGACCGGGTATTCAGTGAAGGGCGTATCCGCGTCACCGGTGATGCCGCCCTGGCGCACCAGTTCCAGCGTGCCATCGACCAGCTCAATCCGGACTGGGAAGCGGCCATGGCTGCCTACGTTGGCGATGTGCCGGCCCATTTTATCGGCCAGCGTGTTCGCGGGGCCGTGAACTGGAGCCGGCAGGCGTTCAGATCCCTGAACGCCAATATTGAAGAATACATCCACGAGGAAAGCCAAAGCCTGCCGGGACGCCGGGAGCTGGAAGCCACTTTTGAGGATATCGACCGGCTGAGCCTGCAGACCGAACGCCTGGAGGCAAGAATCGGACGGCTGGAAAAAACAGATCAAACAGACCAACCGGAGACGCCGTGACGCGCCTGCAACGCCTGTTCCGCATTGCCTGGGTATTCTGCCGTTACCGGCTGGATATATTTCTGCCACTGGCGGAACTGCCTCTTCCGCTGAAGCTGTTTTTCCTGCTGGCGCCCTGGCACCTGTTCCCGCAACCGAAGCTCGACCGGGGTGACCGGTTGCGCCTCGCCTTCGAGGAACTGGGGCCGGTGTTCGTGAAATTCGGCCAGATCCTCTCCACTCGCCGGGATCTGTTGCCGGACGACATGGCCCTTTCCCTCAAGAACCTGCAGGATCGGGTGCCCCCCTTCCCCGGCGAGGTGGCCCAGGGCATCATCGAGAAGTCCCTTGGCGCGCCGGTGGCAGACCTGTTTGCGGAGTTTTCACAGGAACCCATGGCATCCGCCTCCGTGGCCCAGGTTCATGCCGCCACCCTGCGGGATGGCCGTGAGGTGGTGGTCAAGGTCATTCGTCCCGGCATTGAGCGGGTCATCCGCCAGGATCTGGCCCTGATGTACATGATGGCCGGCCTGCTGGAGCGCTACTGGTCCGAAGGCCGGCGGCTACACCCGGTGGAAGTGGTGGCAGACTACGACTCCACAATCCATGACGAACTGGACCAGCAGCGTGAAGGCGCCAATGCCAGTCAGTTGCGCCGCAACTTTGAGAATTCCTCGCTGATCTACATTCCCTACATCGACTGGGACTACACCCGCAAATCAGTCCTGGTGATGGAGCGCATCCACGGTATCCCCATCGCTGATGTACCCGCGCTGCGGGAGGCCAGCGTGGATCTGAAGGTGCTCGCGGAGAAAGGCGTCGAGATCTTCTTCACCCAGGTTTTCCGTGACAGCTTTTTCCACGCTGACATGCACCCCGGCAACATTTTCGTAGACGTAAGCAACCCGGCGGACCCGAAATACATCGCTATCGATTTTGGCATTGTCGGCACACTGGCCCCGGACGATCAGAGCTACCTGGCCCGCAACCTGCTGGCGTTTTTCCGCCGTGACTACCGCCAGGTGGCGGAACTGCATATCCAGTCCGGCTGGGTACCACCGGATACCCGGGTGAATGAATTCGAGGCTGCCATACGCACCGTATGCGAGCCCATTTTCGAAAAGCCACTGAAGGATATTTCCTTTGGCCACTTCCTGCTGCGGCTTTTCCAGACGGCACGGCGCTTCAACATGGAAGTGCAGCCGCAACTGGTGCTGCTGCAGAAAACCCTGCTGAATGTGGAAGGCCTGGGGCGCCAGCTCTATCCGAACCTGGACCTGTGGAGTACTGCCCAGCCCTTCCTGGAAACCTGGATGCGCAAGCGCATCGGCCCCTCCGGCCTGATCAAGTCCCTGCAATCGCACCTGCCTGCCTGGCTTGAGCAGTCACCGGAAATGCCACAACTGGTGCACGATGCACTGGTGCAACTACGCAACTCCGGCTCCAACGAACAGTCCAGCCGCGCTACACTGGAACTCATCCGCGAAAACCACGCCCGGGCAGACCGGCGCTGGCGCAGGGGGCTGGCAGCAGCGGCACTGGTCGGGGTTGCCTGGCTGAGCGTCGACCACGACCTTGCCACCATTGCCCAGACCATGCCGGCCCACGGCTGGGTATTGTTGGCCACAGCTACCTGGCTGATTACCAGCAGCGGACGCAAAAACTAGGGGAAGTCATATAAATGCAAGATTCAGAAGCTAGAGTCAGGACGCCTGACTGGTTAGAAGCCATCCGCTGGAATGCGGATGGACTGGTGCCTGCCATTGCCCAGGATGCTGCCACCGGCGACATCCTGATGATGGCCTGGATGAATGCCGAGTCACTCCAACTGACCGTAGAGGAAGGCCAGGCAGTTTACTGGTCACGGTCACGAGGCAAGCTGTGGCGCAAGGGGGAAACTTCAGGCCACCAGCAGGTGATCGCGGAAATCCGGCTGGACTGCGATGACGACGTGATTCTTCTCAAAGTCGAACAGAAAGGCGGTATCGCCTGCCACACTGGCCGCCGCAGCTGCTTCTACCGCAGGCTGGAGGACGGCAAGTGGACAAGTGTGGACCCCGTCCTGCGGGATCCGGAGGCGATCTACGGCCAAAAACAGGGAGGTAGCAGCAATGAGTGACGTTCTGGAACAACTGGCCCAGGTACTGGAAGCCCGGAAGGAAGCCGACCCGGAAACCTCCTACGTTGCCAGCCTGCACCAGAAAGGCCTCAACAAGATTCTGGAAAAGGTCGGGGAAGAATGTACCGAGACACTGCTGGCCGCCAAGGATGCGGAGCATTCGGGCGAAACCCGGGACGTGGTTTATGAAACCGCCGATCTCTGGTTTCACAGCATGGTTATGCTGTCACGCCTGGGCCTCGGGCCAAAGGACATCCTGGATGAGCTGGCCAGCCGCTTTGACCTGTCCGGCCTTGAAGAGAAAGCCTCCCGGAACCAATAACCGGCAACAACTGGGCAGTACCGGCGATACCTCCGAAGAGGGTTTCCGGATTCCCCCCGATGTGGCGTACAATCAACCGTAACAGAAACATTGAAACGAGGGTCCCGGCATGGGCATCAGTATCTGGCAACTCCTAATCGTACTCGGCATTGTTATTCTTTTGTTCGGAACCAAGAAACTCCGCAACATCGGTAGCGATCTGGGCGGCGCCATTCGCGGTTTCAAAAAGTCCATGAATGATGAAGACAAAGACAAGAAGGACGCTGACCCCGACGCCATTGAAGAAGAAAAGGCCGACGCCAAGCCCTATGAGGCCAGCGCCGAAGAAAAGCCACGGGACAAGTCCCACAGCTGAGACCGGCTGAATGTTTGATATCGGCTTCGTCGAGCTGCTGATCTGCGGCATCATCGCGTTACTGGTTCTGGGCCCCGAGCGCCTGCCTACGGCCGCCCGCGCTGCCGGGCGCTGGATCGGCGGTGCCCGACGCATGGTAAGCCAGTTCTCCTCGGAACTTGACCGTCAGTTGAAGGCGGAAGAGCTCCGTGAGGAGCTGCGCAAGGCCGGCGACGTGGGCCTGGAAGATGTCCAGAAGTCCGTCCGTGGCGCCCTGGATGAGGCCAGGAAGTACGAGCACATGGTCCTTTCTGACGAAGACAAGCCAAAACACCGGCCCGCGCCCGCCACCCGGCGCGTCGCCGAGCCGGCAGAACCGGAAAAGCCTGAGATAGAGCAGGACGAAGATACCCCGAAACAACAGGACAGCGCGCCGGAACACCGTTCATGACCACCCAGCCAGACGGCAAAAATACCCAGGGCCCCGACGACACCCAACCGGAAATGCCGCTGGTCGAGCATTTGCTGGAGCTGCGTAACCGGCTGCTGAAAATGGTGCTGGCGGTGATCATCTGTTTTGCCGCCATCTACCCGTTCGCCAACGAAATCTACCTGCTGATTTCACAGCCCCTGCGGGAGCTGCTGCCAGTGGGTCAGACCATGATCGCAACGGACATCACCTCGCCGTTCTTCGCGCCGCTGAAACTTGCCCTGGTGCTGGCGGTTTTCGTGGCCATACCGGTCATCCTTTACCAGCTCTGGAGCTTCATCGCGCCGGGGTTGTATGCCCATGAAAAGAGACTGGCGTTTCCGCTGCTCTTCACCTCGGTCATTCTTTTCTACCTGGGTGCAGCGTTCGCCTACTTTGTGGTCTTTCCCCTGGTTTTCGGCTTCTTTACCGCCATTGGCCCGGAAGGCATTGTTGAGCTGCCGGATATCAGCAGTTACCTGAATTTCGTACTGAAAATGCTCTTCGCCTTCGGCATTGCCTTCGAAATACCCATTGCCACCATCCTGCTGATTCTTACCGGTGCCACCACCCCTGAAGACCTCGCCGCAAAGCGTCCGTACATTGTGGTGGGATGCTTTGTGATTGGCATGCTGCTGACCCCACCGGACATCATCTCCCAGACCCTGCTGGCCGTGCCCATGTGGCTGCTGTTCGAGATGGGCATCCTGTTTGGCCGGCTGGCGCGGCGGGAAGTAAAAGACCCGGACGCCACGGAAACATCCGGCGAATGAACCTGGCGTTGCTGTTTGCGGAGGACTTCACCTCTGCTGACCGCGCGGTGCTGACAGGGCGCCGGCTGGCGCACCTGCATTCGGTATTGAAAGTTGCCGAAGGAGATCTGGTACCGGTGGGCCTGGTGAATGGTGATATCGGCACCGGCCGCGTGCTACAGCTCACCGATTCACAGGCGGTCCTCCAGGTGGAGCTGGCCGACCCTCCTCCTTCGCCACTGCCCCTCACGCTTGTTCTGGCCATGCCGCGGCCGAAAATGTTCCGCCGGGTACTGCAGACCTGTGCCACCCTGGGCGTCAAGGACATCTGGCTGATCAACAGTTACAAGGTGGAAAAGAGCTTCTGGCAGACGCCGTGGCTGTCGGAGGAAAACCTGAGGGAGAACCTGGTGCTGGGTCTCGAGCAGGCCCGGGACACCATTCTGCCACGGGTACACAGTCGCAAGCTGTTCAAGCCATTTGTGGAGGATGAACTACCGGCGCTGCTGAAAGGCACCCGCGCTCTGGTTGCGCATCCGGGTACCGGCTCACCCTGCCCGGTTCATATCAACGAGCCGGCAACGCTCTGCGTCGGCCCGGAAGGCGGGTTTATTCCTTACGAAGTGGACAAACTGATGGAAGCAGGCTGCGAGGCGGTTCACCTCGGCGGTCGGATTCTAAGAGTGGAAACCGCTGTGCCTGTGCTGGTCAGCCGCCTGTTCGACGCTTGTGGTTAATCGAGCCCCATGGCCTCGGCGGCAATGCGATTCTTGACGGGGCCGAGCTGATTCAGCCACCGCATACCGGTATTACGCAGCCAGCGCACGCCCAGCTCATCCCTGCCAAACAACTGCTTGAAGCCCTCCATGGCCGCCATCATGGCAAGGTTTTCACCCTTGCGGCGACGTTGGTAGCGGGCCAGCAGCAGGTCGTTATCGGGATCAATGCCCGCCTTTCTGGCCCGTGCAAGCTCATCCAGCAGCGCACGGACATCACCATAGCCCAGGTTCGCACCCTGCCCGGCCAGGGGGTGGATGGTATGGGCTGCATCGCCCACCAGCGCAAATCCGCTGGCAATATACTCCTTGGCATGGCGTTGCCGCAGGGGGAAAGCATAGCGACGCGAAATCACCTCTACCGACCCCAGCTCCCGCTCAATCGCACTTTCAAGTTCAGCCCTGAAGATGTTGTCTTCCAGCGCCATCAACCGGCGCGCCTCTTCGGTGTCCTGGGACCATACAATCGAGCAGAAGTGATCGTCGCCGGATTCTGTCACTAGCGGAAGGAACGCCAGCGGCCCTGTGGGCGAAAACCGCTGCCAGGCAGTGTAGCGGTGGCTCTGGGTGGTTCGCACCGTGCACACAATCGCCTGCTGGTCGTAATCCCACTCCCGGGTTGGCAACCCCACCCACTGGCGCAGTCGTGAATGGCCGCCATCAGCAGCCACCACAAGCCGCGAGGCCAGCGTGCGGCCATCCTCAAGGCGAATGCCCCGGCTGTTTTGCTCCTGCCACCAGCCAGTCACTTTGACGCCGTCAATCAGCTCCACACTGCTATCGGCCAGGGCAGCAAACAGCGCCCGCACAATACGGCGATTTTCAATGATGGTGCCAAGCGCCGGGGCCCGGAGCTCCGCTGCCTCGAACTGAATACGGCCGGTGCCGTCACCGTCCCACACCGTCATGGTCTGGTAGGGGCAATGGCGACCGGCCAAGATTTCCGACCATACCTGCAACTGCTCAAGCAGGCGCTGACTGGCGACGGAAATAGCACTGACACGGGGATCAAAATCCTCAACATTCGCCGCTTGCCCCGGCTCCTGGAGCAGTGCCTTGCGGTCAGTGCCCTCCACCAGTCCGACATTCCAGCCCTGCCGTGACAGCCCGAGGGCCAGGGCGGAACCTACCATGCCGCCGCCGACCACAAGGATGTCAAAGTGTGTTTGTTCACTCATGGTTGCTGCGTTCCGTATAGGCGCTTCCCGGGGTGCGGATATCGGCCCGGCGCCCTCCCAGGCCCATGGCCTTGCGGGCGAACCAGCGCTTGGCGCCCGGCAACAGATCCAGTCCTATCAGGCCGGCATCGCGGGCGGTGGTCACCAGGGGCAGATGGGTACCAAAGAGCTGGATCAGGGAATCGGAAAACCGTACCGTCTGCTGCCAGTCCTGTCGATGACGGGCCTGATAGCCCTTCAGTACCTGTAGACTGCCCAGTGGTTGCTGCCGCTCTGTTGCCATCCGGAACTGCTCCACCAGTGCCATCAGCCCACGCAGGGCCAGGTTGAAACCCTGCCCGGCAACCGGGTGCAGGGTATGGGCAGCGTTGCCCACCAGTACAACGCCGGGCCGAACAGATTCGTCGACGGTTTTCAGGGTCAGTGGGTAATGGCTGCACTCCCCTATTCGGGTAAATCGCCCCAGCCGCCAGCCAAACCGTTGTTGCAGGCGCTGGCACTTGCCCTCATCGCTGAGGGACAACAGTTCGTCCAGGGCGTTGCTGTCCAGTGTCCACACCAGGGCTGCCGTGTTTCCCGCCCGGATGGGCGAACCATGGGGCAACAGGGCCATCGGGCCGGCATCGGTGAAGCGTTCGTAGGCTGTGTAGTCGTGGCTGTTGGCAGTGGAGACGTTGGCAATCAGTGCATGCTGGTCATAGGCCTGCTCATCAACCCGGAACCCCAGCTTTTCCCGCAGTCCGGAGCGACCGCCATCGGCCACCACCAGGCATTGCGCGGTCAGCTCCCGTTCGCTGTCTTTTGAGCCCAGTGTCACCTGTACGCCGTCAAGCAAAGGCTGCATGCCCGTCACCTCAGCAGGCGCCTCCCACACCACACTGGTCTGCAACAATTCCCGCATCAGACACAAACCCATCCAGCGGTTATCCGCCACATAACCCAGGGCTTCCTGTTGGTGATCGGCCGCGCTCAGGCGGGTGGCACCAAAGTGGCCACGATCAGACACATGGATATGACGAATAGGCGTGGCGTACTCCGATAACCGATGCCATAACCCCAGCTCCTCGAAAATCAGCCGCGAGCCCCAGGCCAATGCCGTGGAACGGGCATCGTAGCTGGGCTGATAACTGTCCGGAAGTGCCTCCGGAGACAGCGGGAATGCTTCCACCACGGTCACCCGTAAATGCGGCAGGGTTCGCGCCAGCGCCAGGGCCAGTGTGGCGCCGGCCAGCCCTCCGCCGGCAATGATGATATCGGTATCGTGCTGGGTCACTGTCACTCTGCCATCAGGGCTTCAATATCCGGGATGCTTTTGGGAGCGGCGTCGGTCAGTACCCGGCAGCCTTCCTTTGTTACGACGACATCGTCTTCAATGCGAATGCCGATGCCGCGCCATTTCTCATCCACGTCGGTGTTGTCCGGTGCCACGTAAAGGCCCGGCTCAACGGTCAGAGCCATGCCCGGCTCCAGTTGACGCCAGGCATCGCCCACCTTGTAATCTCCGACATCATGCACGTCCATTCCCAGCCAGTGGCCGGTGCGGTGCATGAAGAAGGGCTTGAACGCCTGATCGTCAATGGCCTGTTCCACCGTGGTGTTCTTCAGCAGGCCAAGATCAATCAACCCCTGGGTGAGCACTTTCAGTGCTGCCTGGTGGGGGTGGTCCCAGTGATTGCCGGGACGCACTTCGTCAATGGCCGCGTACTGGGCTGCCAGCACCACCTCGTAAAGGGCCCGCTGCTCATCACTGAACTTGCCACTGACCGGGAAGGTACGGGTAATATCCGAGGCGTAGCAGTCCAGTTCGCACCCGGCGTCGATCAGTACCAGGTCGCCTTCCTTCAAGGGCGCACCGTTCTCGATATAGTGCAGGATACAGGCGTTCTGACCGCCCCCAACGATGGATGGGTAGGCCGTGGAACGGGCGCCGTTGTCCATGAACGTGTGGATCAGTTCTGCTTCCAGGTTGTACTCATAGCCGCCCTTGCGGGCGCGCTTCATGGCCCGTTTATGAGCCTCGCAACTGATTTCGCCGGCCCTGGCCATCACCTTTATTTCCGCCGCGCTCTTGTAGAGTCGCAGGTCGTGAAGCAGGTGCTCCAGGGCAACGAACTCACCGGGAGGGTGGGCGCCGGACCGTACCTTGCTACGGATGACTTTAACCCAGTCCATGACTTTTGCGTCGAAGTTGTGATCCTTGCCCAGGGGGTAATACACCCGGCTGCGGCCTTCAATCATGCCAGGCAGAATGTCATCGATATCGGAAATCGGGAAGGCATCATCCAGCCCGAAGGTTTCAATAGCCCCTTCGGGGCCGGCCAGGAATCCGTCCCACAGCTCCTTCTCGGGATTTCGCTCCTTGCAGAACAGCACTGACTCGCCATGCTCCCGGCCCGGAATCAGCACAAGAACAGCCTCTGGCTCACCAAAACCGGTCAGGTAGTGAAAGTCGCTGTCCTGCCGGAATGGGTGCAGCACATCCCGGTTGCGAACCCGTTCCGGGGCAGCGGGAAGGATAGCGATGCTGTCCGACGCCATCCGTTCCATGAGCCGGCGGCGGCGTTCGTTGAATTCCTTGACGGGTATCAGTGAGGCCATGATTTCTCCCACAGGTTGTAGCGTTGCTCAGTGCAGCGTTGGCGTTTTGGGTGAAGGCTTTTCCGGCGGATTGAATTCGGTAAACACCGCAAGCGCACCCAGGCGTACGTATTCCACGATCTCCATCAGTTGCTGTTCGCTTTCGTCATCCGGCTCGTCATCGTCGGCAACCTGGCTGATGGCGACCATATCTTCAATCAGCTCGCGAATTTCGTCCGGTGCCTCCCCGAGGGATTCGCCGGCGGAAAGGGCCATACCCTCGAGAAAGCCCCGCACCCAGGAAGTCAGCGCTTCCAGGCGCTGCTCGATGGCATAGTCATCATCCGGCAACAGTGGCTGAAAGCTCATATCCGTGGCCTTCATAAGCTCCAGTGTCTGGTCATAGGCCGATGCCATGAACTGCCGGAGCTCATCTGACTCTTCCGTCGCGGTGGCTGGCAGGCCCATGTGTTCACAGACCATATCAAGCCATTCCCCTTCTTCTATACGCGAACCTGCGGCGAGTCGGCCACACAAGGCACCATGAAGTTCTGAAGGGTGGCTGAAAGCCTTGTGGGCAGTGAACATATTTGCCCAGCGCTCAAAGGCAACAGCACGGGCGTTGGAAGTGTCAGTTTCGGACATGAAACGGGACGATCCTGTATCAATGAATGAAGGCTCTATCCTAGCATTCAGTCAGTATTAAGGCACTTGCCCTCTTGATTCCGGCGGAGGAAAGAGTAAATTATGTTATAACATATCAACTTTCCACCGGAGTGCCTTCCATGCCGATTCAGACGCCCGTTAGCCGGAGCTCAAGAACAGACCGCCCCCAACGATTTCTGACCCTGGGTTACCTGCTTGCCGCCTGCACCCTGCCCGCGCTGAGCTATGCCGCAGACAATCCGGGCGCCCACGAACATGGCCAGGCCCGGTTGCAGATTGCAGTGGAGGACACCAGCATTGATCTGATGCTCACTTCTCCCGCCTATAATCTCGCCGGATTTGAGCATGAGGCCCGCACGGACCAGGAGAAAAAGCAGTTGGCAGATATCGAACAGTGGCTGAAAAGCAATCCGCTGGTGAACAGTGCCGATGCCGGTTGCCGGGTCATTGCCACCGCTGTCGAGCTTGGCGGAGAGGACTCAGGGGAAAGTCATGGCCATCACGGCGACCATCATGATGAACATCACGGTGAGGACCACCACGACCATGACGAGCACCATAAGGAAGCCACGCACCGGGAATACGATGTATCCCAGCAACTGGAGTGCGATGGTGCCGGCGAAAGGCTGACGCTCACTTCCGAACTGATGGAGGAATTCGGGAACCTGGAAGAACTCGCTGTTGAATGGGTGAGCCCCATCGGTCAGGGTAGCGCCCGGCTCACGCCATCCAACCGGGCATTCACCATCAACAGGTGATCAGTAGACGTCCTCGTCCTCGTAGGGCGTTACGTTCTCCGCAGCAATGGAATAGGAGGATGATGCTACATCGTTCTCGGTTTTCTCGATTTTCAGGGTCCCCTCAATCCAGACAGGCTCGTACAGCGCCTCGAGGGTAAAGCCTTCCTCGTACTTGACGTGAATGATCTGGTTGGGTGGAGGCGGCGGCACATGAATACAGGCGCCATAGTAAGGCACCAGGAAAAACTCGAGGATACGCATGTCGTCGGTGGTTTTGAGGGGCACCACGAAGCCCGGAATACGCCCGGAGCGGCCATCCATTTCATCCACTGTCCGGCCGGTCATGAGCTCGTCCGGGAGGGGAGCCGCACCATCCCCTTCGTGGGTCACTTCTGGCATATTCTCCAGCAAGTTGAGATCCTCGGCGGGCATCAGTTCAAGCCAGTCGATCTCATCAGAGGCGTCTTTCGCATTGGCTGTGGTAAAAAGGCTCAGCGACACGGCCAGAATCAGGGCCAACAGGGGAATGAAGAACCGCATGCGCCGTACTCCGGATTCCAGATCATGAAACATAAAGTGAATTACTCCTTCGACAATTCGGGAATCATACACCGGAAAACCAATGCCTGACATGACCAACCAGACAGATTCGCCAACGGATGGTTCCGCCATGACCCGGGAAGCCCTGCGGATCAGCCATGTGGAATTTCGCTGGGACCAGACCCAGGCCCCGCTGTCCTATCCCGGGATCACCCTGAACACCGGCGAGCATCTGTTTCTCCGCGGGCCCAGCGGCAGCGGTAAAAGCACCCTGCTGAGCCTGCTTGGCGGCCTGATTCTCCCGGACACCGGTACCGTGAACCTGCTGGGCACAGACCTCGCCACCCTGACCGGCGGGCAGCGGGATCGTTTCCGGGCCGACCACATGGGTGTGATCTTCCAGCAGTTCAACCTGGTGCCCTACCTCACCACGCTGGAAAACGTGATGCTGCCCTGCCGGCTCTCCCGCAAGCGCCGTGCACGGGCAGCACCCACACCTGAGAGGGAAGCAGAGTCCCTGCTGAGTGCCCTGGACATTCCGGAGAGCCACTGGCACCGGAGAGTGACGGGACTGAGTGTGGGGCAGCAGCAACGGGTGGCGGCAGCCCGGGCACTGACCGGTGGCCCGGAGCTGATCCTGGCGGACGAACCCACCTCCGCCCTGGACAGCGACAACCGTGATCGCTTTATTGAACTGCTGCTGGGTCTGGCAGCGGAAAAACACTCATCGGTGGTTTTCGTCAGTCATGACCAGAGCCTGGCGACGCGGTTCGACCGCCAGCTGGCGCTGGAGGTGACCCGATGAACATCCGCCTGGCGTTTTCACTGGCACTGGCGAGCCTCTGGTACCGGCGCAAGGTACTGGCGCTTGTAACCCTTACCCTGACCCTGAGCATCACCCTGCTGCTGGGGGTTCAATACCTGCGCACTGAGGTGAAACAGACCTTCACCAACACCATCTCCGGCACCGACCTGATCGTGGGCGCCCGCAGTGGCCAGCTCAACCTGCTGATGTACACCATTTTCCATATCGGCGACGCCACCAATAACATCCGCTGGGGCACCTACCAGAAGCTTCAGGAGGACCAGCGCATCGACTGGCTGGTACCCATCTCACTCGGCGACAGTTATCGCGGGCACCGGGTTGTGGGAACCAGTGAGCAGTTTCCGGAGCACTTCCGTTACGGCCGTGACCAGAAACCCGAGCTACTCGAGGGTGAGTGGTTCAGCGATGTGTTCGAAGTGGTACTGGGCGCTCAGGTAGCGAGGGAGCACAAACACCAACTGGGTGATGACATCATCCTCTCCCACGGAGGCGGCAAGACCAGCTTCTCCAACCACAAGGACACCCCGTTCACCGTTACCGGGGTGCTGGCTCCCACGGGAACGCCGGTAGACCAGGCGGTCTACGTCAGCCTTGAAGGCCTGGAAGCCATCCATATCGGCTGGGAGTCCGGGGTGGCCATCCCGGGCCGGACGGTGACTCCGGAACAGGCACTGGAGCGGGATCTGACGCCGGACAGCATCACCGCCGCACTGGTCGGGGTCGAACGCAAGGTACTGACGTTCCAGGTTCAGCGCGAGATCAATGAGTCCAGGGATGAACCGCTCTCCGCCATTCTACCGGGGGTTGCACTCAGCGAGCTGTGGCGCATCATGGGGCAATTCGAGAACGCACTGCTGGGCATCACCGGCTTTGTCGTGGTCACCAGCCTGATCGGGCTGATTGCAGTGCTACTGACGCTACAGGTGCAGCGTCGGCAGGAAGTCGCCATACTCCGGGCTACCGGCGCCTCACCGATGCTGATTGCAGCCCTTCACGTTATCGAATGCGTGGTTCTCGCGGTAGCGGCCTGCGTGCTTGCAGTATTGGCCGGCGCCGCCGGTATTGCCGCGCTCAGCCCCTGGCTTCTGGAAACCTGGGGCATCCAGATCGGCCTGCGGCCGCTGAACGGACTGGAATGGCTGATTATTGCCAGCGTTCCTTTTGCGGCATTTCTCGTGGGGCTGATTCCGGCCCTCCAGGCCTGGCGCGGAGGCCGCAAACAGGGGCTGGGGCATGTGGTGCCGGAGTGACGGACGTCACGCATTGCGGGCCATGACATCCCTGTAAATTGACCAGCTTGCAGTCCACACTTATAGTTAGTTCACTTCTTTGATACAGGCGTTGGACGACTCATGGAACAGTCCGAACTACAGGCATTGGCGGACAAACTCGACAGACTGATCGAACACTGTCGCAAACTGGAACGTGACAACGCGATGCTGCGCGAGCTGCAGGACGACTGGAACCGCGAGCGGGCGCAGCTTATGC